>DONH01000227.1 GCA_003509235.1 Planctomycetaceae bacterium | reverse complement strand
AGTTTTTGAAGATATCGCGCAGTCTGAATGTGTGCTCACTGAAAGTCTTCATGGAGCGATTTTTGCCGATGCACTTCGCACCGCTTGGCAACCCTTCCGTATGGGCCATCGATTCAACATGTTCAAATGGTGCGACTGGCTAGAGTCAATTCATATTGAATTACCTACGTTTCAAAAGTATCCAATTCTCTGCAGCGAAAAGCTATCGCTGCCCCGCCAGGCAAAACATGTAATTGAACGTGTGTGCGGAAATACACTTAGATACGACCGACTAAGCCAAAAACCCATTCGGACAAACTCTGTGCATGAACTAGAGGAGTTCGCAAAGCAACTAGAGAGACAAGCACAAACAAAGCCGTCTTACTTAAGCAAAGATATCACCCTGCAAAACATTCTGAATGGCTTAATCGAATGCGTTGAGAGCATACGTACACAATACGGCAACGAACTCCGTAGCATTGCATAAAGCCAAGTCCTGAGGCTATGTAATACAAGTGATCAACGGATCACAAAAATCTAAGGTAACTTCCTACCAATAGCTTGAGCTACCCTTCGGCAGGTCTCCATTGTTTTTTCAAATGTACCAAAATCGAGTGTCTGACCACCGTCACTCGCTGCATTCTTTGGGTCAGGATGTACCTCAATAATCAAGCCATCAGCTCCTGCAGCCACAGCGGCAGCAGCCATGCTAGGTACAAGATCGGCATGACCTGTTCCATGACTCGGGTCAACAACAACTGGCAGATGGGTACGAGCTTGAAGCCACGGCACTGTGGCTAAAGGCAATGTAAATCGAGTGTGTGCTTCAAACGTCCTGATTCCTCTTTCACAGAGAATCACCTCACGATTCCCCCCATCAAGAATGTATTCTGCTGCTAGAAGCATCTCATCAACCGTTGCCGCTGGCCCTCGCTTCAAAAGAACAGCTTTGTCACACTGGCCAACTGCCTCAAGCAGGCGGTAATTTTGCATGTTCCGAGCACCAATTTGTAGAACATCTGCATAGCGTGCGACCAGATCGACGTCCTCGGGAGCCACCACCTCTGTCACAACTGCTTGCCCTGTCTCTTCTCGTGCTTCTGCAAGCAGTTTGAGCCCTTCTTCTTTCAGTCCCTGAAAACTGTAGGGGCTGGTTCTTGGCTTAAAGGCACCGCCACGAAGACCAGTTGCACCAGAAGCCAAAACTGCCCGAGCTGATTCGCAGATCTGCTCACGTGACTCAACAGAACATGGACCGGCAATAACACCGACATTACCACCTCCAATAGATAAAGGCCCAACCGTCACAACTGTCTGTTCCTGCTGAACTTCACGGCTGGCCACCTTATATGGTGCGAGTATTGGAAGGACCCGCGCAACTCCAGGAACTGTTTCCATCGCACTCACGGTTGCATCTTTTTCTGAACCAACGACTGCAACAACAGTTCTTTCCGCCCCCTTAATCACATGGGGCTTGAGACCAAGAGCTTCCACTCGCTCAGCTACCTTCACAACCTGCTCAGGACTAGCATCTGCCTTCATTACGATAATCATGTCTGTCTCCAATAATTTTCTTGGCTGACGACGAGCCTCTGCCAAGGGGTTCACCCTGTCAACCATCCACTTTCAGCATGCGTTCCAGAGGGAGATCCGTATGAAAGATATACAGTTATCTGTTTCAGGAGAAGTCTTCGAGAGATCTATTGAGCTGGCACGGTATGAAATACTTCCGGAATCTCCTCTTCTCGCTGCTGAGCCATCGTATTTGTGGTGATCACGATTTTTTCACCATCACGATCTTCTCTGAAAACATAAATCAACTGCCCCGGTTTACTCTCACTTTTTCTTAATATTGTACGCAACACCTCTTCAGCAGGACGGTCACGTTCTGACAGACCAAACGATTGATTTTTCGTAATCCCCTCGGACTCGAGATCTGCACCAGCTATTTCTATTGTAATGTCGACTGCCTCGGAAAGCATCTCGATTGCCGTCTCAAGCGAATCCAAATCAAAGACCAATGTCACCGACTGTTGCAATTTGACAGCAGCAGATTGCTGTGAATCAACACTTTTGTTTTCCGCTACTCGACTGCCAATCGGATTGGCTTGAATTTGATCAAGAAGAAGTGATACAGCCAACACAATGTTATGAGCTGCCATTCCTGGAAGATATGCATTCGCCACAACGAGGTCGCGACCCTCAATCCCAATACGTAAGTACCGTTGCCCTATACGAAGGATTTCCGGGAGACGCATCACCAGACGACGCCCATACACATCCAGATCGCGACCACTGATCACAGCCTCTACCTTCTTGGACACTTGATGCAGCCCTACTTCTAACTGACGATCGAGAACCCGCGCAGACCCTACTGCCGGACTCACTGCATCCAGTTCAAAATAGGTCCGATCATCGAGATGGATTGAAACTGCTGCCGCTGGACATTCAGCACCTAGGATATTTTCAATCGGGTCAAGCAATGGCAGCGTTGTCGCTGGCAACAAGACCCGGCCATCGTGGACAAGAAAATGAGGCGAACCCAAAAGCGTGAACTGCCGACTGCCATCTAGAACAGGCCCGAGCGGCCGCATACTTCGGGGAAGTTCGCTTGTCTCAGCAGTTGTCGACAAAAGTGCATCCATAAGTTGCGGCACCGCAACAACCACATCATTGCCATTCTCACCATTTGGATACCAACGAAGCCACCCTCCTGAATTTCCTACAGGAACTGCCTCGTTGGCTATTCCTACTCTCGAGCCTTCCTGCCCACCGGGCTCGTAACGGTGAGCCCATATTGCAACCAATGGCAAACCGTTTTCATCAGCTTGCCAGCTCACTTGCAACGTTTCAATTTTTGAGAGCGAGCACTTCACTAAACTCTCAAGCAGAACCATGACTGCTTTCAGTTGTTCTCCGCCTGCTTTTAAGACAAATTGGCCGTCCTTAGAATTCAGAAAGTCTGCCGGCCGGGCTGAGAGAATTAACTGTGAACCTGATGGTAAATAGCGGAATACGAGACGTGATGGTTCTGTTGGCGGCATCCAAGGCAACGAGTCGTCAAGAGCAAGAACAAATTTGTTTTCCTTGCCTAACAGATGCGTTCCTGCCGAGGCTTCCGAAGCAGCCGGACCTGCTCTCTCTTTTACTCTAGAAATTTGAGTTTCTTTTTCCGAACCAATCTCAAAACGTGAAAACGTTCGCCATATTGAAAAAGCAGTGAACGCCAAAAGAAGAACACCCGCAATGATCGAAGGAACCGACAGCATTCGGAAAATCTGATTTTGTTTTTTAGTTTTGTCTCGATCGAAAGTCTTGGCTTCCACATTACCTCCAGCAGCTATAGCAATCAGATTAGGCTGGAAAGCACGCTGCGGTGGCAACTCTGAACTCACCGCTGAACCCCGAAGGCACGCTGAAATGGCATCGACGGCTTCAACCGCATCGCTGTAGCGTTGGCGCGGGTCCGTCGCCGTCATGTAATCAAGCAGCTTTTGAATTTCTTGAGGACATCCTTTTATTGGTGGCCACAGTGACGAGCTACGCCTTCCTTCTTCACAAATAAAAGTACTCGTTGCCAACGGGCTCCCTTTCCAAATCGCTGACCTCCCTACAAGAATCGCATGAAGCAGGCACCCTATGCCGTAGACGTCACCAGCCGGTGTTACCGGTTTCCCGGAAACCAACCGTTCTGGTGGGACAAAACAAATGCTCTCGGCAAATTGCGCAACAACCTGAGGTGACCTCAGTGAGTCGGCTGCAAAGACACCAAGCGGATCACCTGACAGAGGGTACTGCAGCAGCCGCGGCCCATTCTGAGGAGATGTTTCGGTCGACGTTCCAACAAGAGTGCTGGTTGAAATCATCCCGTGAACGCCACCAAGTCGATGAATCTCGGCGACACCGC
>DONH01000416.1 GCA_003509235.1 Planctomycetaceae bacterium | reverse complement strand
TTTCTGTCTCTGTTGGTGCAATTATGCAATCACTTGAACATGTCTATCACGCGGTGGAACTGGTAGCTGAACTACACGAGGCGAGGCAGATTGGCGACGCCGCGTGGATGCCACTTTTTGATGGGCAGGAACTTGGTGCATGGCATTCAAGTGAATTTGGCACCGATGGGCCTCTGGAAGTGGTCGATGGGGAAATCTCGATAGGCATGGGCGATCCATTGAGCGGAATTACCTGGCAGGGTGAATTTCCAAAGGACAACTATGAGTTGTCGCTTGAGGCAAAGCGAGTTGAAGGTTTTGATTTTTTCTGTGGGCTGACGTTTCCTGTTGGGCAAGATAACTGCAGTTTTATTCTTGGGGGATGGGGTGGTGGCCTCGTCGGACTGTCATCAATTGATGGACTGGATGCATCAGAAAATGACACCAATCAATATATGGAACTCGATGACGACCGCTGGTATTCCATTAGGGTCCGCGTTGAGGCTGATTCAATAACCTGCCTGCTTGATGGCAAGGAACTCATTGTTCAGGAGAGGGCGGGGCGAGAAATTTCGATTCGGCCTGAGATGTTCATGTGCAAACCTCTTGGCGTTGCGACGTATGCAACGGCTGCCCGATTACGAAACCTGCAGTATCGGCGACTCAGTAAAAGGGATAGGTCTCGGGAAAACAGAGATGTCACACCGTGATAAAAAACGGGGCAAGATCGCCGCAGAGGCCGCACGGCGTCTCGTACGAGGCGGAGATATTCATCGTGCACGTTTTGGTGCAGCACGGAGACTATCCCGAGAGTGGGTGCCCGCTGATGAGTTGCCGTCACCGAGTGAAGTAGCAAGAGAATTGTCGCGTCAGCGACTTGTAGACGACGAGGATCGTTCCGGCGGGCTCGTATCACTTATTGGTGATCGGTTTGATAAAATTGCCTCGCTTGTACGACCTCTTTCGGCGATGCGGCTCGACATGTCCCGCCCCCGTACAATTACCCTGCTTGAGGCGACCCTTCTTTCTTTTGCCTACGTCGAAAAACAGCAGCCGTTCGATGAAGAGTTACTCACAGCGGCACTCCTTGTTGATGCTGGAAGAATCATTAATCGTCGGAACGCAATTCAAGCTATTCTGCAAGCGGCCAATGGTCTGGTGACGAGCCGAACAGCGTGGTTGATAGAAGCGAGAGACGTAGCAACTGCTTACACGAATGGAACACTTGGGCACAGAGCTCGGCATCGTCTCTCAGTTCATGCTGACTTTGATCACGTCATGCTTCTTGCCGAAGCAACTCGAGCAAACCAGCAAGAAGACGTGGGCAGATTGTCTCTCGATAACGCCATTGAGAGACTACGCTCCTTAAGTGCGTCCTGCGATGAATAAACAAGGCGTCGCGTGGGCACAGCTTATGTGGGAATAAAGGAAGCGTCACGATGTCAAGAACACTGGATCTGAGTGGCTACTCTCTTGAAGTGGCTGGACGTGAGCTGCGGATGAAACCGAATGCAGATGGATATGCATTTGCATTCATGTGGGCATTCTCTATGGCTTTCTTACTTGGGCTTCAATGGTGGCAATATGGTGAGTCCAAGAACCCACGGCGGGTGGCTTTTGACAAACTTTCTGTTGCAGAGCAGGGAGAATTTTTGCAGGCCGGGGTTGAGGCGAAGCGACGTGTGGAGTCGATCCAGAAACAAGTGAGTGAGCTACAGGTGAACTCACTGCTTGGCAAGAAAGTGTCGCCTGTAATGGTGGAAAAGATCCGTAAGCTAAACGATGAGTTAATAAAAGCGAAAGAGCAGGCACGTGAATGTATTGTTCCTAAACGACCTCCACCTCGCCCAATTTCTAGAATGGTGTATCGAAGCTTTCAGATTCTACTCATAGTTCTAGCTCTTCTTCCATTTGTACTTCTCCCCTTCATTCGCCCCAAAATTTTCTATGAGGGACTTCCAGGTGAAGGTGCGTTCGTGGTGACACTCATTCCGTGGGTCTGGCAGTATCGACAGGGGGTCATTGGCTTTCGCGCTATTACACCAGCGGTGAAACGCGAGTTTCGGTTCTACGGTCGGGGGTCTGATACGCAAGAAGCGGATATGGGCTTTATTTGGATGATTCGACTCACACCACAACCAGTCAGCTCGTTTGAACTTGGAGATCATGAAGTCCGCATCATACTCAAGTTGATGCCAGACAAGGGAATGGTTGGTGAACAGCTACCTTCGTACGTGCGAGTCCCTCTCCGTTTCTTTGAAGGTGTCACGGGACTGCAGCATGATAGGATTCTTGTGGAAGACGTTATCGCAACGGACCGGAGATCAGCTATGCGAAAAAAATTGGATATTATTCACATAAGGCCAGTTTGATAAATTAGTCAGTTTGACCGGTAAGTGAATCTAGAGCGTAGCGTTGACGAGTTGACGCGCATCAGATTCACGCAAGATAGTTTCTCCGTTATTCATGGTCCAAGGTTTCCAGTGAACCCAGACTAGCTTCTCGGTTTGAAGTATGCTGCCGTCTGGCTTGAAATGTTGAATTGTATAGACGATAGCTTCTTCACCGAATGGGCGATGATCTAGGATTTGGATAGTGCTTGGATCATGAAACTGAGTATAGAGTTTTAAACGGGCAATTAATTCAACCTTCTCTGCATCGTACTTAGGTGGGTGGAAAATATCAGCATATGCCCAGCTAATGAGCCAGGCCTTGTGACCAACTCCCGTAGCGTGGCGTGAAAACAGGATGCTGCTTAGCAAAAATAGCACAAAGACCGCAAGGCCTAGACGGTAGGGTCTATTTTGGAAAATATGCAAAAGCGTTTTCCTGTTTTTGATAAATGAATTGCTCAGAGTCATTGTGTGCCGCCTCGCTTTTATTAGGTATTAGCAAGATCTTGTGTTAGCCAACTACTACGAAATAACCCCATGAATGATTTTCTTGGGCGTTAAACCATTCCTGAAAAATTTCATCGAGTCGTATCGCTTTGGACCTCACCTCTTCTTGCCATTGATATACTTGAGCAAGATGTGTGCCAAAAAACCTCATGCAATCACTTTTTTCGTCGGCGACGGTCTGGTCGTCCCACGCTGACAGATTTCCTTCTTTTCACAGCTTTTTGGGGTTGAGGCAGAAGGTGTTGGTGGTTGGAAAGCTACGGCGAATATGGCTTACAACGATTTCAATGAGTATGTCGCGCAGTCATTCTGTGAACCCGATTGCGCTGCCCAAAAAGCAGGCACTCTTTGCACAGATTGTTCACTCTTTAGGACGACTGTTAGCCCTTGCAAAAGTCGGTGATGTTCCGTGTTTTGAAGGTGTAGCGTGATGGCTGGATAGCGCGATGGCTGGTTATTTCTTTTTGTTCCGTGTCATGTCGGCCCAGCCAGTCTTCAGTTCATCAAGTGAAACTTTGTCGTCTTCATTTGTATCGAGGGCTTGAAAACGCTTCTTGGCATTTTGAAGGAACTTTTCGTTTCTTCCCTGCTTAAATTCATCAAACGTCAAAAAGCCGTCTTGATCAATGTCCTTTTTCTCAAACATTTTCGTTGCTGTCCATTTCTTGGTTTCATCCTTCTCAGCCGACTGTGCCTGAGGGCTTCCAAGACACAAGCCAATACCAGCAAATAGACAAGCAGAAACAAAGGAAAGGTGAGTCATGGGTAGTTTCTCTTTAAATTGACTTTGGTAGGAGCAAAAGTATTCAAATGATACGGAAGGTTGCCGCAAGACAACATGAGTTTATTTGTCTGTTTTTTTCTTGATTTTTGTTTGCAGTGCGTGTGTGGGCAAGGGCAGGAAGTCACTTTCGTGGACCATCCATGCTTCTAGTTCTTTGCGCAGTGTGTCTTCCGTGTTATCGGTGGACGTGTTACCAGCAAGATTACAAAGTTCAAGCGGATCATTTTTCAGGTCGTAGAGTTCAATCATTGGGCGTGGCTTTTCGAAATACAGCCGTTGATGGAGCGGCGAAAGTTGCCCTGCGGCATGGGCTTGCTGAATGGCTTGCCAGGCGTCTTTATTTGCCATGTCGACTGGGGTGTAGCTGCGGTCCGGTAACGCATTGTAAATGAAGCGATACCGTGTTGATGTAATTGAACGCGATAAGTCAAGGCCGTCTGTTCGGGTGATCGGCCCAAAGTGCCAGCCGCGCTCGGCAAAAACATAACTTCGGCCGGTTGGTTTCTTTCCGGTCAATTCACCAAGAAAACTTCGGCCTGTCATCCCTCTTGCAGGCTCCATTCCGCATGCTTCAAGAATAGTTGGTCCTAAATCCGTGCCGCAAATAAGGGCAGAGGATTTGGAATGTGGTGGGACATGCCCCGGCCAGCGAATTAAGAGTGGTACATGTGTGCCGCGATCATAAAGCGTACCCTTGCCGCGAAGCAGGGCCTCTCCATTGTCACCCATGAAAAGAACGAGTGTGTTGTCTTCGATACCACGCTCAATAAGAAGCTGCATGATCTGCCCAAATCCTTGATCCAATTCGCGCACCGACGCGAGATACCGGGCGTAGTCAACCCGAACCTCTGGCAAGTCAGGCCAGTCGGGAGGCAGCCTCAATTCATCTGGATTAATGCCATCATAAGTAGCTGAAAATTTTCTATGTGGCTGGTTGAATCCAAAATAAAGAAAGAAGGGCTTGTTTTCGGGGACCTTGTCGAGGACAGTGTCAATCCGTTGGCCTACTTGATCGAGCTGATCACCTTTCGTTCCTGCGCTGCGTACAAAATGATCAAACCGTTCATCGAGATTTTGCATGCCGGCCTTGCGGAGAGCTGTATCAATATGCTCAGCCTCTCGAATGCGTCCGTCCAGGTGTTGATGGCGTCCGTCAAGGCCAACCCAGTACCCTTCTGAACGAAGTACATCTGTGAAAAATGGGACATTCGCTTGAGCTGGCTGGGCAAATCGTGTGACACCGATTCCTACAGGAGAACGGCAGGCGAATATTGAGATGCGTGATGGTGCGCATTGTGGAGCAGTTGTGTAGGCCCGATCGAATCTCATTCCCTGCTCAGCGAACTTGTGAAGATTTGGAGTGATATTGAATTTCGTTGTGTTTGGTTCGTCATAGCAACTGATATGGGGCACGCTGTGGTCATCAGACAAAATGAGTAGCACATTTGGTTGAGACGGGTCAGCCATGAGAGGTAAGCTGAACGAGCACGCAAGAGAAATGGATACCATTCGACGCAGTGACTGCAGCCACACGGAACAAAGTGTTGAGAGTTCTGGTTGCATTTTTCCAAACCGCGTTGAGTACGTGTGTGATGAATTGCCGCACTATGTAGTGTGACAGCATGTGCTACTTTTTCTTTTTTTCAGTCCGCTTTCGCTTTGGGCGGTTGGCATTTAATCCGGCGACAGGGTACGACGAAATTGCGTCTTGAAGCATGGTGCGGGCAGAATCAGGGATGGCTGCAGGGTTGGTCTCAGTGAGGGGTTCCTTTTCAAGCACATCAGTTGTTGTATCGAAGATGTCCCCGTTGTTGTAGAGCTTGAACCGCTTGTTCCGTGCAAAGCTGACCTCGTAGTGGCTGTATTTATTGTTGTATTTTGCAGATGATGGGCGGGGAAAATAATAGCAATATATCCAATCACGTGGCCGGCCAGTTTTGCCTTCACACTGCGGCCAGAAACTCCAGCCATCTCCGTCATCAATCTGTTTTGCGGGGAGCTGCGCCGCGTCTACTATTGTCGGGAAGATGTCAGAAAAACAGACAAGGTCATCAACGATCCGTCCCCCTTGGATTTGTTCAGGCCAGTTGACGATGAGTGGTACGTGCGTTCCATAGTCGTGAGTATAACCTTTGCCTCCCTGAATTGCCTCGCCATTGAGTTCAGACGTCAACTGTGCGTTCGTGCCATTGTCGCTTGTAAAGATGATGAGAGTTTTCTCGCGCAATCCCAGTGAAATGAGTGTGTCCTCAAGACGGCCAACGTTCCTGTCTATGTATTGCACCATGTCGATGAAGTTCTTTTTGGCATCGACCGATTGAGGGTCTTCACTCTCCGGTGTAACGTGGAACGGGTTGTGTGGAAGAATCATCGGGAAATAAACAAGAAATGGATCTGCTTGTTTTTTCTTAATAAAATCAATCAGAAAATCCGTGGTTATGTCGGGTCCGTAACTATTTTCAGGGAGATCTAGTAGTTCGCCATCTTGTACGAGTGAGGGATTCCAGTAGCGATTTCTGCCACCACCGGGAATATTCCACAAACAGTGCGTGTCAAAGCCGGCTTGCTCGGGAGTGATGCCACCCTTTCCTGTAAGCAACTGCCACTTGCCCGCAACAGCTGTTTGATAATCGTGCTCCTGGAAGTAATTTGCGAATGTGGGCTGACCTTCTGGATACACGCCAAAGTCAAAGTAATTAAATACGTTTGACTTTCCAGACATGAGATTCACTCGGCTCGGTGTACAGAGAGGTGTCGAGTGGCAGTTCTCGAATCGTACTCCGTTTGCTGCGAGTGCATCAAGACGCGGAGTTCTATACTCACGGCTTCCGTATGAGCCAAAGCATTCAAAGCCAACATCATCACAAAGAATGAGGATGACATTCGGCTTTTCAGCTGCTTGGAGTTGGTGCGTAACAAAGACAGCAAGAAGAGTCGTAAAGAAAAAAAATAGTTTCATGGAAGGTCCGGCTAGAGAAGGTTTGTGCTAGTCACTTCGGGGAGCTCAGAGTCCGAATTCTTTGAGGTCAATAGTTTGGAAGATGAGGTCTGCTCTGGATGATTCGTACAGAATTCCAAGTGTACTGTCATCTACCATTACGAGTGAACTGTATGCACCACCTTCTTCGTCAAGCAGGATCTGCTTGGCCCATGTTGTTCCGTCGTCGAGGCTCATCTGAACAGTCATTTTTTTTCGTTTTGACGTATGGTGGGGGTTTGAAAAAAATAGAACTGACCGGCCGTCATCTAATTGGTGAGATATGAGGCTCGCCATACACACAGGTTCGGGTAGAGCACCATGGTCAGACTCATGTATTGTCCAGTGATCACCAAGGTCGGAAGTCACACTAACTGCTCTACCATTTGTTTTTGATTTGTCTTGACGGTTTCGGTTGTCTCGGCTGTTAAGCATAAGTGACCCATTAGACAGTTCCACGACAGCTGACTCTGTCGTATTTGATCGAGCAGGGCTGGACACTGTCCATGTTTTGCCATGATTGTCACTCCACGTCAGATTGGAAAACGGTGTGCCGCTTGCATCCCGACCTTGTGTGGGAATGACTAATGTGCCGTTGGAAAGTGTGATGCCATTGCCTGGTGCTGGTGCAAATAGAAACCAGGTGGGGTCTTTGAGTTGTGCAGTCCAGTTTTCAGGTTTCGTCCATGTCTTGCCATCATCGTGTGACCGTACAACCATGAATTGCGACGATTCAGCTGGGTCAAGGCCGGGCTCAGATCCATCTGCTCGCCATTGATGGGTTCCCGGTTTTGCGTGAGTCCACAAGGCAGTAACAAGAATTTCACCAGTAGCTGTGTCAATCAGAATGTTTGGGTCCGAGCAGCCGTTCTGGTCCTGCGGCAGACCTCCATATTCACCCATATCCATTATTGGTCGTGGGCGTTCCCAAGTTTGACCGCTGTCTGTTGAGCGAGATAGGCCAATGTCGATATGTGCTTGAAGATCTCGGCGGCTTGTATATCGCATGTCGTAGACGGCAAGTAATGTGCCGTCATTCGTTTTTGCAATTCCAGGTATGCGGAATGTATGACAGCCAAAGTCTCCCTGGCGATGAATAACGACATAAGGGCGCTCGTTATCTGCTGAGAAACACGGTTGGGGACAGATTGCGATGCCTACGAACACAAAGGCGTATAAAGCAAGTCGATTCATCATAGAGTCTCTACTTGTTATGGGACTTGATGGTCGGTTTTTTCTAATTCATTGATGGCTCTATTCGCGACTCGAACAATGTACTTGTTCGGCTGGTTTAGCAATGCCTGCTGTAAAGAGGGGAGTGCAGGGCGGGCCTCTTCATCCATTTCGTCAAGGACAATGGCGGCAGCGAGCCGTCCCCATTGATGATCACTTTGGAGCTCGGCCTCAAGGACGGGTAATGCCTCCTCAGGAGAGCCAAGTTTGGCAACGGCTCGTGCTGCTGCAATGCGTACACTCGGTGATGGGTCGTCGAGGTATTCTGCAACACGTTTGAGCGCGCTCTTGGTTTGTGCACCGATATTTCCAATGCCTATCGCTGCCCAATAACGAATCGATGGATCCTTACTGTGAAGGGCAAAAAGCAGTTTTGGAATGCTGGTAGGACCCTTGGATGCTGACGTTGCGATATCGACAAGCGTCGCCAGGCGATTCCCCGCTGTGGAGTTTCCGGTTGTGCTATGTAATATTTCGAACCGTGAGCCTGTATTCTGCTCGAGAATTTCAATCTCG
>DONH01000485.1 GCA_003509235.1 Planctomycetaceae bacterium | reverse complement strand
TGATCAAAAACAAAGCACTCACCTTCCCAAAGACTTTCATCTTCAGGCACTTCTTCAAGGTATTTCAGAATACCTCCCTGAAGGTGATAGACCTCCTTCACTCCTGCCTGCTTCAGAAATGCTGTTGATTTTTCACACCTGATGCCACCAGTGCAGAACATGGCGACCCGTGGCTGCTCACCAGCATCAATCTTTTTCTCGAGCCACGACGGTAATTGACTAAAGGAATCCAGACCAGGATCCACTGCACCCTTAAAGGTACCGATCTCTGTTTCATAATTGTTGCGCGTATCGATCACGAACACGTCTGGCTCACTAATAAGTGCATTCCAGTCTGCCGGCTTTACATAGGTACCAACAAGTTCAGTCGGGTCAACTCCTGGGACCCCAAGGGTCACAATTTCTTTTTTCAGCCGCACTCGCAACTTCCGGAAAGGCTGTTTGTTAGCAAATGACTCTTTCCACTCGAGATCGGCGAAGCGGGAGTCTTGGCGTATGCGTTCAAGAACGTTCACTACGCCCTCACGCGGCCCGGCAATCGTCGAATTGATGCCTTCGTGTGCTAGTAACACGATGCCAAAAACATTGTTCTTTAGGCAGCAGGATGCTATCTGGTCTTGCAGTGAGGCAAGGTCATTGAGTTGTACGAACTTATAAAAAGCAGCCACTAGAAGCGGATCCACTGTTCTGTCCTTCGTTTCTGAAACGTGCTTGAGGGCATCCATTAGTACGTGTCGCAAGGAAACGTCACATTCTGTACTGCTTTCTGTATTCCGTTATTGAAATGGCACTGTGTCGCGTGCCACCGTCCAAGAATCTTAAAACATATCTTGGATGTTCAAAAAGCAGGCACGAATACCAGCGGAGATTCGCAATATATGCACTTCCTCAATTACCCCTTGAAGGAATTACCAGCCTCGAAACCTTCCGAGTGTCTAACGATCAAACACTTTCGTATATGCTTAAATAAGCCGATTCGTACTGGACGTATTGCTCCAAGAAATAGTTCCCCATTTTTGAGTTTCATGCAATGACTTCTACACGCTCACGTCTCTTCCTAATTCTTGCTTTTCTCTATTTAACAGTGCCACTACTGGCGAACGAAACTGTTGTTGAAGACGCCATTACAATAACAACAACTCCTGCTCATCGCATGGATGAGAACAACAAGAGAAGAGGGCCATGGTGGAAAGACAGACATGAAGAAAAACGGGCTCTTGCTGAACAAGGTAACTGGGAACTTGTCTTCCTTGGCGACTCGATAACACATGGCTGGGAACGGAATGGACAAACAACTTGGGACAAATACTACGGCGACCGAAAAGCAATCAATCTAGGCTTCGGTGGAGACCGCACTGAGCACGTTCTCTGGAGGCTCGATCACGGAGAGTTCGACGGGTACAAACCGCGTGTCGCTGTCATCATGATTGGGACAAACAACACGGGCCATGACATGCATCCGCCAGAGGCTATCGCGGCTGGAATTCAAAAGATTGTTGCCACAATTCAAAAGAAATCTCCGGATACAAAAATTTTATTACTTGGAATCTTCCCTCGTGGGGCGACAACGGATGATCCAAAGCGAGTCAATAACGATAAAACCAATGACATCATAAGCACGATGGCTGATGAAAAGAGAATTTTCTTTCTTAATATCAATGATGAGTTTTTGACTCAAGATGGAGTACTAACAAAAGAAATCATGCCAGACCTCCTTCACCCAAAAGAAAAGGGCTATGCCATTTGGGCTGAGGCAATAGAACCTACGCTGGCACGACTCTATAACATGAAATAAATATCGATTGATAAAGCTCATGCGTGTACTGCGTACAGCTGATCTTTGTAAACGCATCCGATATTTTCGGGATAACCACTCTTTGGATTTATTATTTCTAATGATCCCTTATCAGCAACAAGCTATTCCTGACTGGCTTCAGAAAGAAGTCGAGCAATACTTCATTCCCTTGCCATTCGAGCCCAATTCGATCCTCAACATTGGTGCCAATATTGGTGCATTTTCGCAACGCGCTCATCAGCAATGGCCTGCTGCTCAAATCTATTGTTATGAACCAATGCCATTCAACCTCATACAGTTACGCCGAAATGTGCCCAACAATACAACCGTTGTTTCAGCAGCCGTGCGTGCACAGAGCGGCTTGGATGAAATATTTATTGGTGACAACTTCGTCACGGGTGGTTTCTCACAGCTTGGAAGACAGACCCAAAAAAAATTCTTGTGGAATGTATTGCTGCTACTGAAGTACCGACTGCTGATCTTGTTAAAATCGATACCGAAAGAAGTGAGGTTGAAATCCTTCAATCACTTTCTATCGAAATAACACAAGCCATTTTTCTTGAATACCATAGTCTTGATGACTCGCGGAGATTAAGAGAACTTCTTGCACCACAGTTTCATCTCGCGCATGAGCATGCAGAGGGCGAGTTAGGTACATATATATTCATACGGAATTAGAGACTTACGCTATGTCTCAACTGAATATCACCGTAGAGACGTGCCTTCTTTACTAGGTCGAGCTGCGGTTTCGTTTGAGATCGACAAACTGTCTTGATCAAAATGGACGCCCACCCTAGCAAAGAGATGACTGGGGCACTACTTTTCGTGGGGCTTTTGCAAGCAGCCTGTTTTGCAGCAGCCCATTCTTGTCATCGGGCCTCTCGTACGAGATATAATCTCGGCAAGATTTACCTCATTTGATGAAATCTTCGATTGGGTCTGGGTCTTTCCACCACTGGAGGCTTGTCCATGACAATTCTGCTCAAGGTTGCAGTACTTGCGACAGTACTTCTATCGGGATGCACTATCGCGCCTTCTCGATCATCGCTTGCAGTAAATAAGACTATCGATCTTGATGAACAACTACTTGATGGGGCTCAGATCGAATTCCAAATGGACTGGATTCGATAGCACATTCCAGAAAGACTTCTTTAGCGCTGTTTAGACGAAACTACTTCGAGCCCCAAGAAGGAAGGCCAAGCTCTTCTCTTCTTCTTTTCAATGCTGAAAAATATTCACCGAACTTGGCTCGCTGTTCAGGCGTTGTTCGATCGATCATCTTCTTTCGCCAGGCATTCCGCTCATCCTCTGAACGATTTTTCATCCACGGAGGTCCTTCTTTCTCGCCATTATTGTTTGTAACAGCAGAATTTTTTGAAGAGTCTACATCTGGCTTTTTCTTCGACCAACCTATGGCACCCATCACACTCTTGCCCGCCTCAAATGCCTGTCGCATAAACTCCATTTGACGGATTTGATTATCGAGATAGGCCTCTCTTTCAGATTGAGGCAATTCAAAGTAGTTATTAACTGTTGCCTCCATTGATTCCATCATCATTTTCTTGCCGGGTTGCATCGCTTCTGATCTCAGACCCTCTGGTAACGCAGCGACTTTTGTCATCACTGTTGTGATTGCTGTAACACGTTCAACTGCATCCGAGGCACTCGCAGGCCCCTGCGTTGGATTGAATTTCTTTGCCAAATCTTGCTGTAGATTTTTTATTTCAGTGACACGCGGATCTTCGGCAGTGCCAAACATGCCCAGTGACCAACTCAGGGTCACGACAGCAACAACGCATACCGTGCCTCCGGCAAGCCATCGGAGACGACTCGTGCCCTTCGTCTTCGCTTCTACTTTTTTTGTGTTCTTCATATTTCGAATGGGTTTGTTGAAAACTGTCTGAGTATCCACCACTCACTATCAGTATGAGCCTGAAACAAATACGACCGAACCCATTTCAAGATCCGTTAAAGCACATGGCCTTGGCACGATTCCACAGATTTTACCAGACACATTATCTTTTTGCTGCACATTGATCCGAAACGATACACGTTCACGCACATATGCCATACCAGTTCTACTGAGAGTGTTATATTGAACGCTTGAGAGACCTAAAAGTTCTGAAGGACCAGTAAAAAGAAGATGAACATGCCTGCACGCTGCCCCGTCATTGGACCGGTCGCTCCTTCAAAAGCTCGGCATACCGCGGCAGGTTCTCTGTCGAATGCCGACTGGTGGCCAGACCAGCTGAATCTACGAATACTCAAATCACATGCTGGAACACCTCCACCGATCGGACACGAGTTCGATTATGCAGAAGCATTTAAACGTCTTGATTTTCAAGCAATTAAGGCTGATCTACAAACCGCCATGACGACTTCACAAGAATGGTGGCCAGCTGACTATGGTCACTATGGACCACTGTTTATACGTATGGCATGGCATAGTGCCGGAACCTACCGAACAGCTGATGGACGTGGTGGTGCTGGTGCTGGTACGCAACGGTTTGCCCCACTGAATAGTTGGCCAGACAATACAAATCTTGATAAAGCTCGTCGATTGCTGTGGCCCATCAAACAAAAATACGGGGGGGAAATTTCATGGGCTGATCTGATGATTCTTGCTGCAAACGTTGCCCTGGAGTCAATGGGATTCTCAACCTTTGGATTTGCTGGCGGTCGTGAAGACGCGTGGGAGCCACCGGAAGATATCTACTGGGGACCCGAAAGCGAATGGCTCGGAGATAATCGGTACAGCGGGGAACGGCAACTTGAGAATCCTCTTGCCGCAGTACAGATGGGCCTTATCTATGTGAACCCTGAAGGTCCAAATGGAAAACCAGACCCGCTTGCAGCAGCGATCGACATTCGAGAGACCTTCTATCGCATGGCAATGAATGACGAAGAAACGGTCGCATTAATCGCAGGCGGTCATACTTTTGGAAAGTCACACGGCGCAGCACCCGCAGATCATCTCGGACCTCCTCCAGAAGGCGCATCAATAGAAGAGCAAGGACTTGGTTGGAAAAACAGTTTTGGCTCAGGGAACGCCGGCCACACAATTTCAAGTGGGCTTGAAGGTGCATGGACCTCAACACCAACCCGTTGGTCATATGGATATTTGCAAAACCTGTTTCAATACGAATGGGAATTAACAAAAAGCCCTGCAGGTGCCTGGCAGTGGATACCCAAGGACAAATCGGCGCAGAACACAGTGCCTGATGCACACAATCCCAACCATTCTCATGCACCCATGATGTTTACAACAGATCTCGCTCTCCGAGTTGATCCAGAGTACGAATTAATTTCTCGCCGCTTCCTTGAAAATCCAACTGCATTTGCTGATGCATTTGCAAGAGCTTGGTACAAACTGACTCATCGAGATATGGGGCCAGTCACACGGCTCCTTGGACCAGAGGTTCCTGAAGCCCAACTCTGGCAAGATCCTGTGCCCAATGGTGATTATGAAACAATTGATCAACACGATGTTTCAGTTTTAAAGCAACATATTCTTTCATCAGGTTTATCCATCGCAGATCTTGTACGTACAGCATGGGCGGCCGCATCGACGTTTCGTGGTAGTGACAAACGAGGAGGTGCCAACGGCGCACGCATTCGGCTCGCACCACAAAAAGACTGGGAAGTAAATGACCCAACTCAATTAGCACAGGTTCTCGCTGCTCTTGAAGATATCCAAAAGGATTTCAACACCACGGCTCACAATAATAAACAGGTCTCACTTGCAGATCTGATTGTTCTTGGAGGCTGCGCAGCAGTTGAAGAAGCTGCCCGTCGGGCTGGACATGAGAGCTCTGTTTCCTTTCATCCTGGACGGACTGATGCAACTGTTAAAATGACTGATATCGAGTCTTTTGCTGTGCTCGAACCAAAAGCAGATGGGTTTCGGAATTACGTGGCAGAACATATCGATCGTCCTGCCGAGGAACTCTTGGTTGACAAAGCCGATCTTTTGACGCTCACTGCGAAAGAAATGACAGTTCTTGTTGGAGGCCTTCGAGTGCTTGGGGCGAATAGCGGAGGAGATAGCCAATCTAGTCTCGGTGTCTTTACAAAGCGTCGTGAAACCTTATCGAATGATTTCTTTATAAACTTGCTTCGTCAAGATATCGAGTGGCACCAGACGGAAGAGTGCAGCAATATTTTTGCTGGAAAAAATTGTTCAACAGGTACCCCAGAATGGCATGCCACACGTGTTGATTTGATTTTTGGATCAAACGCACAATTACGTGCCATAAGTGAAATGTACGCAAGTAAAGACGGGCAACAGCAGTTCATCAATGATTTTGTTATCGCCTGGACCAAGGTTATGGACCTTGATCGCTTCGATCTATAATGATTTGCATTGCATTATTTGTACAACGTCACCCTCTTTGACACGCTGTCATGCCTCTCCAGACAAGGCTTCCACAATGTTTTCAAAATGACTGAATAGGTGCGCATAGCCATTCAGTATGGACAGTACGATAGATGTAACCGTAGGTGGCACACCGGCATTGGTGAGTTCTTCAAGTTGCTTCGACCTGAGTTCTTTGATTTGGAATCGCACACGTTCCATGACAGAGGCAAATTCTTTGAGAGCATGCTGTTGTTTCGTACGAATTGCCGTATTTATCTCCTTCAAAACTGACTGGGTGCAGTTACTCAATTCTGTAATGCCGTTATGGAAATTTGATGAGACATCAGATCCATGCCGGCTCATCTTTTCATCCAATCGCTCAAGATTATCTATGCAGTCACTGACTGATTCGTATTCGTGGGCTATTCTCAATTGCCTATGTATCTCATCCGCAACATCATGTGGCAACGCACTCGCAAAGAGCTTTGTCATAAATGTCGTTATTTCTTCCTGAATAGTATCCAGCGATATCTCGTACTCTCTTAGCTGGCTACTGAGCCAACTGTCTGGGGAGTTTTTTTGTCTCAATTCCGATAAAATATCGAGCATCTTTTCACAACTGTCTCCCATTCGTTCTAGTTCTTTTTTTGATTGCTCGATCGCTAACACGGGATTATCTAGCATACGCATATCTAATCCGGTAAGACGTGGCTTCTCTTTCAATTCTTTTGAGGGAACAATCCGCTCTAGGACTCGAACAAGCATCCCAACAAACGGAATAAATAGCACGACATTCGCTATGTTAAAAATACTGTGGGTTGCAGCTATTGCTGGTGTCGTATTCGGAAACGTAGCGAATCCGCCTATCATCACTTCTTTCAAAACATCTACATGGATAATCCACTGCACAAGTTGGATATACCATTGAAAAACAAGGGTGATCCAAAATACTCCGGTGAGATTAAAGAGGACATGAAAGTAGGCTGCCCTGCGGGCATTTGTTGTTGCCCCTAAAGATGCCAGCAATGCCGTAATTGTTGTGCCGACATTCTCACCAATGACAAGTGCCGCTGCGGTCTCATAAGATATGACCCCTTGGTAAGCAAGAGATATCGTGATCCCCAAGGTTGCCGAAGAAGACTGGACCATGGTCGTAAGAATACAGCCCACCATACAACACTTGAGCACACCGAGATAGCTATCTGCCTGAAAGGCTTGAAACCACGTTGCGAAGTCTGGTGTTTCTTTAATGATGCCACACGCATCTTTCATAAGCTCTAAACCGAAAAACACCATTCCGGTTCCCATGAGTCCCATCGCATAGTACCGCCAGCGATCCTTCCGCGAAAACAAGTAGACAAAAGCGGAGCAACCAAGAAGTGGCAAGCCATACTTTCCGATTTTAAGGACTAATATCCATCCAGTGATTGTTGTCCCAATATTTGCTCCCATGATGACACCTACCGCCTGCACAAGGCTCATCACACCACTGTTCACAAAGCCAACAACCATAACAGTGGTAATGGAACTTGACTGGACAATACAGGTCACAATAACCCCAACAATAATCGCAAAAAAACGATTACCCGTTACGGTACTGATAAGCCGACGCAAGCTATTTCCAGCGACAGCTTGCATGCCCTCAGACATGAACTTCATGCCGAGCAGAAATATGCCCAAACCTCCAATGAGTTCGCCAACAAGGTGTACTAAAGACGTGAGATTCACAGGAGCGTTCCAGATGGCTATTGAGTGATCTGAATAGGAGTATACTGGTGCCATACAGTCTAGAGACAAAGAAAACTTTTCATAGTTGCCTTTACAGAGGCAAACTTTTGGCACATTTCATGAAGTGGGAATCGCACGATCTTGTTGTCTACAGTAAACAGAAACATAGTGTTTCTCCAGGTCCGCGGGCCCGTGAAGTTGATGCCGCCTCACGTGGGGAAACCTATTCGTATACCGTAGACAAGTTTTGGGTCATTAAGCAGCTGCTTGAAGATGGACAACTGCTTCTCATCACGCGTACTGGAAAGCAACACGCGATTCACCCAAATGATCCAAACCTCCGGAAAGCAACACTCTGGGAGAGGTGGTATTACCGCCAACGGTACCGCGAAATAGAAGCTCTTCTCTCAAATGAAAAGTAACTTTGTTTCATTCGCTTCACACGAAAGCAAATGCTCTTTGAAGAGACATCCAAATACTCATGAAAACCACACACAAATGAGTATGTTAAGGATTTGTGAAGAGTGAAACTTTGTCACTTTTCCATACTTCAATTCAAGGTGATGACTGTATGGACTTGCTTGCTTGTAAAATAAATATCAAGACCCTTCTGGTTTTTCTTTTGCTTTTTTTCCCTATAGGGAACCTTCAATATTTCGTCTCCTCGAAGTCACTAGCACAAGAAATTGATTCTAACTTGCAGCCTTATCACTCCGTCAGTGGTGAAGTAGCCGGCTCCCTGAAGTACATCGGCTCTGATACGATGAATAATCTGGTTGCGTTGTGGACGGAGGGTTTTAAAAAATTCTACCCAAATGTTCGTGAGGGTATCGAGGGCAAGGGTTCCTCGTCTGCACCACCAGCTCTCATGGAAGGCACCAGTACTTTTGGCCCAATGAGTCGACCTTGGAAAGCACGTGAAATTGATTCCTTCAAAGACCATTTTGGTTATGCACCAACCGTCATCCCAACTGCAATCGATATGCTCACTGTATATGTCCATAAAGACAATCCCATCACTGGTCTTTCGCTTCAGCAAATAGATGCCATCTTTTCAAAAAATCGTAACGGTGGAATGAAAAAGGCTGTTGTAACATGGGGCCAACTGGGACTTACCGGCGCTTGGCGAGACAAACCGATACGACTCTATGGCCGGAATTCTGCAAGCGGTACGTATGGCTATTTCAAAGAGCATGCTCTTTTCAAGGGAGACTTTAAATCAAGTGTCAAGGAGCAACCGGGTAGTTCTTCTGTTGTTCAGTCAATTGCGAATGATTGTTATGGGATTGGGTATAGCGGTATTGGCTATAAAACCGCCGATGTCAGAGCGCTCCCCTTGAGCTCAACCAATCGCGGCAAGCAGGTTTCTCCAAATGCAAAAAATGCCTACTCTGGAGAATATCCTCTCATTCATTTTCTCTATCTCAGTGTGAATTACAAGCCTGGCAGTGAACTCGAACCACTTCGTCGAGAATTCTTGAAGTATGTTCTGAGCGCAACTGGTCAGGCAGATGTTTTGAAAGTTGGCTACCTACCAGTAACACATAAAATATCTGAAAGAAGCCTTCGACATATTGGTGTGAACTGAATGAAATCTTATGTTTTGACGAAACCATATAAATACAGTAAACCGTCTATTACAAGACTATTGAAATGAGTGGTAAAGCGGAACGTGTTTCTTCAATGTTTTAACTGTTCGTCACTGGACGACAGTGTTGTTTT
>DONH01000289.1 GCA_003509235.1 Planctomycetaceae bacterium | reverse complement strand
GACCCTGAGATGACCGCTGAAGTACTTGACATGATCGAGAGTCTTAAGGACTCTGGAACTGATTTCGTCCTTGTAACTCACGCGATGAACTTCGCTCGTCGAGTGGCTGACGAAATTGCCTTTATCGGCGATGGTACAGTCTTATCACACGGCCCCGCTGAAACCGTATTCAAAAACACCGAAAACTCTCGAGTTGCATCTTTTTTCGAGCAGGTATTACGATGAACACTCAGCAATCGAATGAAGAAAAAAAATACCTTGGGGACATTGAATCCCTTTCAAACGCTTCTTTTGGTAAGCAGATTTTGCTTGGTGCCCTGGTAGCCGACAGTATCGCGATGCCCGTCCATTGGTACTACAACCAATCTGCAATTGAGAGGGACTTTGGGATACTTGACTCCTATCAATCTCCCAAAAAAACGCATCCGGATAGCATTCTCTGGCGATCCGACTACAAGCCACTCAATGCAAATGGTGATATCCTTCGCGAGCAGTCGCAGTACTGGGGAAAACGTGGCGTACACTACCACCAATTCCTGACAGCCGGTGAAAACACCCTCAACTCCCTTCTAGCGATTGAACTTTTTGAGCTGATCCAACGTTTAGGGCATTACGATTCCACTCGCTGGCTTGATCATTATGTCAATTTCATGCTTACTCCTCAGAAACACAATGACACCTATGTCGAAGAGTACCACAGGCACTTTTTCACAAATTATGCCTCTGGTCGAAAGGCGATCAATTGTGGAGTCCGTGACATTCACATCGGTGGCCTTGTCGCCGTACCAGCGCTGATTGCCGCGATTGGTCCGCGACATCCTGACATTCGTGAAATAGTGCAGAATCATGTCTCTCTTACTCACAAAGACAACGACGTTCTTGCTTCAGCAGATGTTCTTGTTCGAATTCTAGCCAGTGTAAGCCTTGGCGCAGACTTACGAGAGGTCATTCTTGACGAGGCTTCTCAATGGGTTTCAAAAGCAAAGATCTCCCGCTGGGAAGATTATCCAGATCGAGTGGTTGTCGGAGGGATGCTTTCATCAGCGTGCTACATTCCTGATGCATTTCCTGCCGCACTTTTTCTTGCGTACAGACATGCCGGCAAGCCCGCAAATGGAATCTGTTCAAATGCACAATGTGGTGGTGACTCGTGTCATCGTGGTAGTGTTGTCGGCTCGCTACTGGCGGCGACGTCACCTTTACCCCAAAGTCTCATTGAAGGCCTTATCGCCACCCCACGTATTTCCAAGAACTAAATATCGATGAGCTGAAAAGAAAAATGAAAGAAACCGCTTCACAAACACCTGGCTCTGCACTTTACGAAACCTCTGGACTTGTATCCCAGTACTTAGGTTTTCATTACGGCCCACCCGTGCTTGGAATCCAAAATTTTCCCGCTGCATGCATCGATTTTTTAATGGCTTCTGTGAAACTTCAACACCGTAATCGCTGCCTTGATATTGGCTGTGCAGTGGGGAGGTCTTCATTTGAACTTGCAAAGCATTTCCAGCATGTTGACGCCCTTGATTATTCGTCTGGTTTTATTGAAGCAGCAAAGAGATTACAGCAAAGCGGCACTGTTCAGTACGAGATCCCAACTGAGGGCCGATTGACGAATGATTGCCAAATATCGCTTGAGAGCCTGCTGGATAGCGACATTGCCAACCGAGTCACATTTCAAACCGGCGATGCATGTAATCTGGCTGATGAAATGCACAACTACGATCTTGTTTTCGCAGGGAACCTGATTGATCGTCTCTATCAGCCCCAACTCTTTCTCAATTCAATAACGCAACGTATTCGTGTTGGTGGATGGCTAGTTATCACCTCACCCTACACTTGGCTTGAAGATTACACCCCTCCGAATTATTGGTTAGGCGGTTACGTTGATAGTGCCGGTATTCCTGTTGACACATTTACTGGATTATCAAGAGCATTGCATCCACACTTCAAACTGGGATGCCGTGAGGACATTCCGTTCGTCATTCGTGAAACTGGCCGCAAACACCAACACACGATCGCTGAATTTACAGCCTGGCACCGCGCCGAATAGTGCCATCAAAAAAGTAACGTGCGCTCTGAATTCTTTTGCACTGAATTTTTTCTTAATAACTACCAGGCACCTTCATCAACCAAGAGCATGCAAGATTCACGCCCCCCTATTGCAGAACAGGCCATCCCACCTGTGCCAAAGAGTGTATCAGAAAAATTTGCTATGCCACCTCTCCCGCGATCACTTCAAGAGCAGGCAGTCGATGCAATCTTTTCAATTGAGACAGACAATCAAAGACTGCCAGCCCAACCGAACATCGTTATAAAAACAACTAAACACACTAAAAAACAATCTGATTCAAAACTTCTTTTACTTATTCTCCTGACACTGTCACTTATTGCATGTGCACTTGGAGCAATTGTTTTTCTGTCTTAAGAAAATACTGAATTACATCAAGCGTATTCAAAATACTGATTCGAGCTCATCCTGTAACTCGCTTGGTGAAAGTTGAACAGGATTGCCTTTCATGCTGTTGCCGCTTGAATGTTCGGCAAGCCAGGCAATCCGGTCCCTTTTCAGCCCAAATTCTGAGAGCCGAGTTGGCGTTCCCGCTATTCGGCACAAATCCTTAATACGTTCAATGAATCGTTGAGCGCTCTCTTGGGCAGGCAGTGTCTTGCCATCCAGTTCTTGATCAAGTCTGGCTAGGTCACACTCTGAAATATTTTGATTGACACGAAGCGCGACTGGCAACAATGCCGCACAGGCCAAGCCATGAGAAGCACCGCACTCGACTCCGAGCGCGGCTGCTACACCATGAGCCAGACCTAAGCCAGAATTTCCGAGCGAAACCCCCGAAATAAACGCTGCGTGTGACATTGCAGATTGTGCGGTTTCATCAGATGGATTTTCAAGGAGACGAGGCAAAGCTCTCATTGCCTGTGGAAAGGCCTCGAGTACCAATGCTCTTGGAACAGCCCAACGAAAACGGCAAATGAATGATTCGATCAACTGAGTAAGGCAGTCAATTCCTGACGCAGCGATAATGTCACGACTACACGATCCAATCAGTTTTGGATCAAGAATCACCGCTCGCGGAACCATCAGTGGGCTCCGTAGACTTTTCTTAAACCTCCGCTTTGGACAAGAAAGAACCGCGTTGCGCGTTGCCTCTGCGCCAGTGCCCGCCGTTGTCGGCACCGCCAAAAAAGGTAGTGGAGAATTGACAATTGGAACACCGCGACCTACGCCCTCTAATCGATCGACAATCATCTCCTCAGCTATTTCTTCCGAGTCTGGTTTTATGTTTGTCGCTAGAGCTGACAATGCCTTACCAAAATCAATAGTCGCGCCACCACCAACCGCAACTACAACTACATTCTTTTGGTCTTCTGGAATATTGCATATTGCATTTGCAACCTGCTGCACTGTTGGCTCACCATGTGAATGTGCAATTTCTTCAAAACTCAATCCATTTTGCCGAAACCCATCTAACAAACTCTCTCTGCCACCGCATGTAGAAAAACTACGCTTCCCAACTATAAGCCAGATTCGCTTACCGAGAACAGTTGCGACGTGGCCTACCTCCGCGATCCGGCCATGACCAAAGCGTACAACTGGCGGGATAGTAAGATCATATGAACTACGACCACTCTCAGAACTCGGACGAAGTGATTTCATCACAAAATCCCTCATGATTAGTAGCATTGTTTAAGAATTGATAGTGCTTGACTCTTCGACATGGCATACTCTAACTGAGAAATGTTTCTCCCGGCAGTCTTGAAATCCTTCTCCAGCGATGCCCTTTAAAAGCCTGATGTCACTCAACTCGCTACCTGACGAAATCACCATAATACCCGTGGAAAGGCCAATCCAAGGACGTGTCCGCGCGCCTGGATCAAAGAGCATCACGAATCGAGCCGTAATCTGTGCTGCCTTGGCTCATGGAACAAGTCAAATAACCGGTGCACTCGACAGTGATGATACTCGAATCATGATTTATGGCCTGAAAAACCTTGGCTTCAATGTCGACGCAGATTGGAACAAACAGACATTATCCATTCATGGATCAGGGGGCTTGATTCCGAAATCTCAGGCATCCATTGATTGTCAAGCAAGCGGAACAACAATGCGATTTCTTACTGCTTTGGTAAGCATTGGGCGGGGGCAATATGTTCTCGATGGAACCACACGTATGCGACAGCGGCCAATCGGTGATCTCTTGAATGCCCTCCGAACGCTTGGTGTTGAGGCAGAGGCAAAAAGTGCGGGAGAGTGCCCTCCTGTCACGATTCGTAGCGATGGAGTAAAAAATGCTGAGGTATGTATCCAGAGTACAACTAGCAGCCAATTTGCGAGTGGCCTCGCGCTGGTTGCACCATGCATGCCAGAAGGCCTCTCCCTCGAGCTTACGGGAACACTTGTCTCCACTCCGTATCTTGAGATGACTCGCACAATCATTGAGTCATTTGGCGGAAAATGTGATCTTCATAATGAGCGGCAGTGGCATATCCCGCCCACCGGTTACATGTCGCAAAATTATATAATTGAACCCGACGCATCTGCAGCCAGCTATTTTGCCGCCGCTGCTGCAGTTACGCGTGGCGCAGTCACTCTCGAGGGACTTGGTCGAGATAGCATGCAAGGTGATATCAAATTTTGCACTGCACTCGAACAAATGGGGTGCACTGTCACCTGGTCAAGCAGTAGTTCATCATGTCCATCCATTACCATACAAGGCAATGATTTAAAAGGCATTGATATCGACATGAATGCAATCAGCGATACTGTCATGACACTCGCTGCCGTCGCTCTTTTTGCCGAAGGACCAACCATTATTAGAAATGTTGCGCACATACGAGACAAAGAGACTGATCGTATTAGCGACCTCACACGCGAACTGCAACGCCTTGGGGCCATTGTTGATGAACAGGCTGATGGCCTGACAATACACCCGGCCCCCCTTCGTCCGGCCAGAATACAAACATACGATGATCACCGTATGGCCATGAGCCTTTCACTTGTTGGCCTTCGCTCGAAGGGAGTATGCATTACCAATCCAGCATGTGTTCGAAAAACTTTTCCAAATTACTGGGTTGCTCTAGACGATTTGGTTCAGACAAGTAGATAGCAAATACCTGAGATTCAATATTAGCATAGTTCGTCAGACTATTTCCTGGGCAACATCTTCTTCCTGAGACTGCCCATCTTTCGTTGAGTTCACAATCCCTTCTGAAGCACGTTCCAAAAGCATTTCAATCCGATCTTCCTGAATCTGTGATACCGCCCGGAATGCCCCTTCGTCGTCCTCAAGAGTCTCATCGGTTGCTCGAAACCCTCCGCCACAGTGCTGGCAGTAAACACGTTGGCCAAGTAAACGAACACCTATTCTCAACATCCTGCCACATACAGGACACCCTTGATGGTAGTAGACAGAATCGCTCATCGCTCAACCTCCTGGGTTCTTTCCAGTTGACCGAACATCGCTATCCTTATTGAGAGAGGGAATCTTAACGCAGTCTGATGACCGAATGATTCCTCACGAAAAACACTCGACCAACACTCAAAAACCATGTGCCGCGAAAATTTTTGAAAACCCACCCCGCCTTAATCTTTCCATTATAAAAATTGTGCCGAGATTTTGGCAACTCCAATACTTGCCTTGGGCATTATTTAGCTTTTCACCCTAAAAACTGCCTCAAATCCCCTCCAAAACGTTTCAGGTACAAACATAAATTAGTACAAAGATTGTTCCGAGAACGCGTCTCCTGCGTTAATGACATCTCGCACAGTTTGTTCACCGTGACCATAGCTGGACAATCATGCAACGACTATTTGTGTTGTTCAGGAAAAAATAGAGAGCCAGAATTCACTTTTATGTATCGCCCGATCGTCACAGCACTCATTTTGGTCTTTGCAGCTATTGCAAACAGCTGGTTGTTTATTAGTAAAGTTTTACCGACTATCATGCCTGACACCCCACCAGGCTATCAGTCGATTTACACTCCTACCAAGGATATCTCAACGGTAGGTTGGACTATCGTGCTTAACAACAGCCCGGTCGGATCCGCATTAAGCATTGTTGAGCCAAGCTCTTCCGGCACCGTAACCGTCTGGTCGAACATTCAACTTGACAAACTTCCCTTGAACGACTTGTTACCGCCTTGGGCAAATTCCTTGCTTGGGGCGAAAGTAGGGACTCTACATTCATCGATAGAACTTGATGCTTTGGGTTGCATGACGATCAATAGCCGTGGAGAACTACAAGATTTTCAATCAATCGTCAAAGTCCCTGGAGTTGGGCAGACTGTTCACCTGCATGGCAAGATCACTCCCGGCAACAAAGTCATACTGTCGCTTCATTCCGGCAATTTGCAATACGAAACAAGTCGTCAATTGCCAAATGATTTATCAATCCGAGACGAACTTTCACCTCAGGCGACTATGGCAGGTATTTCCCAAGGGCAACGCTGGACTGTTCCCAT
Source organism: Planctomycetaceae bacterium (assembly GCA_003509235.1). Lineage (GTDB taxonomy): Bacteria > Planctomycetota > Planctomycetia > Pirellulales > UBA1268 > UBA1268. The sequence goes on along the minus strand of DONH01000289.1, from coordinate 1,788 downwards.
TTACAGCCCGCTTCGACCAAGTTACAAGCCAATAGAAATCTTATATGCGAGCGTTTCTGGCCATGAAGTCCTGTACTTTGACAATCAACTTGTAAATACCGACATCGTCAACTACAGAACAACACCCAATGACCACCAACCGCCACGGAACCGAATGTGGGTTGGTCCTCGTGGCAGGGTGCTACAGCATGAGTCGACAATACTTGGTTCAAAACTACTTTTCCAGCGACGTACAGACGCGGTCGCTGCATCACTTGCAAGCAGGCTGGATCGTGTAAAAAGCTTCTTTGAAAAGCATGAAAATAGCGGTGTAAACTCATCCCAGACAAACCGATGACTATGCGTTCTCTGCACATCATAACGCACCATTAGTACTATCCATATGATTCAATTTGAACATGCTACTCGAATGTATGGCAGCAAGCTTGCTGTATCAGACCTCAGCCTGACAATTCCCACCGGTGAATTATTTGCTCTCCTTGGCCCAAATGGCGCAGGCAAGACGACAACGATCAAAATGCTCGTTGGCTTGCTTCGTCCCTCTGGTGGAGTGATTCGCGTTTGCGGTCATGACCTGCTAACAGAAACTCGCTCAGCCCATCTTCATTTGGGCTACGTACCTGATGAGCCTTACCTGTATGACAAGCTTACAGGTCATGAATTCCTACGATTCATAGCTGATATGTATCGCATACCAAGAGATCTTTCGCAGGAATATATCAAGAGAGAAATTGACCGGTTTGAGCTTCATGAGTTCGCCAACGAACTCGCCGAAAACTATTCTCTGGGCATGAGGCAGCGGCTTGTATTTGCGGCTGCATTTCTACACGACCCTGACGTACTCGTGCTTGATGAGCCGATGGTTGGTCTTGATCCACGAAGCGTCCGTATTGTCAAAGACTTATTAAAGGCGAAAACTGCGGCTGGCATGACCGTATTCATGTCAACGCACACACTCGCGATGGCTGAGGAAATGGCTGACCGCATGGGCATCATGGTGCAAGGAGATCTCAAATTTCTTGGAACTGTTCCAGAACTCCGAGAACAGGTAGACGTGAAAACAAGAAGTCTTGAAGATCTGTATCTTGAAATCACATCAAGCTCAACAGGCCGCCATGAGGCATCGTCTGATGACACATAGAAAAACAAACAAACGGTAAAATGCAGAATCAATTGCTTGATATTCCTCAGGAAAATCAGCTCTCGAGGAAGCTCCGAAGGACAATCGCGTGGAACGTTGTCATTTCAATCGTCCGCCAGTCGCGTTTCCGTTTCGGGCTTGTCCTCATACTCAGTCTGATTTTCTGGGCTGCCGTGTTCTGCCTGTTCTACGATGCATTCAGCTTCATTGACTCGATGCATGCCGAAGTCATGTCGTTGCTATTTAATACGTTTTTTTCGGCCTTGATGGTAATGATGGCCTTTTCAACTGGCATCTTAATGTACGGTGGTCTGTACCGTTCTGGCGAGTCGTCTTTTCTCCTGACATGCCCTCTGCGCGCTGAAGCGATCCATGCACACAAATTCACAGAGGCACTCTGGTTCTCGAGTTGGGGATTCGTTCTTCTCGGGAGTCCGATGCTCATTGCATATGGCATCGTGCGGGACGCCCCGTGGAGCTTCTTTCTTATGCTCATACCGTTCATCGTTACATTTGTCATCATTCCAGCATCTATCGGCAGCATACTGTGCATGCTCGTAGTTGCTGGGCTACCTCGACTACGACTCCATGCTCTATCCATATCGCTCGCTATTGTCGCGACAGGAATCCTTTGGGTTTCATGGGCA
>DONH01000222.1 GCA_003509235.1 Planctomycetaceae bacterium | reverse complement strand
CACGGGATTTTAAGTCCCGTGCGTCTGCCAATTTCGCCACTCGGCCGAGTGTTTTAGGATACTAGCCGCTAATGGTGCTTCACCGCAAACGGTGTCAACTTTACCCGCAGGTCTGTAATTCAATGCTCTCCAAGCGTACGGTTAAACGCATAAAAAGTATCGGATTTCATTCCGTTTCGTCGATCAAAAGACGAGAGTTGGTAACGTAGGGAAAGGGCGGTGACGTGACAAAAGACGATTTAACAGCATTGCCTGGTTTCGATGGATTTCTTGGTAGTCGAGCATCAATCGGGATGGATGTGGTAATCGTCGGGCTCGTTTTACTGCTGCCGATTCTTTTTGTCAGCATCGTGGCAGTGAAGCAGGGACGGTATCGCCTGCACAAGTCACTACAGATTTTTATTATGGCTGCACTCCTCGCGGCAATTATTGTTTTTGAAATCGATATTCGTTTGTTTAGTGACTGGCGAATTCGGGCTACGCCAAGTCCGTACTGGCCAGTTGGTGTCGGCACTTCGCTAGCAGTGCATCTGGTGTTTGCAGTCTCGACTCTCGTGCTTCTTTTGTGGGTGTTGATTGAAGCGTTTTTGAGATTTCCCAAGCCACCGGCTCCAGGAGTCCACAGCAGGCGACATCGGTTCATGGCACGATTAGCGGCAGCTGACCTACTGCTCACCACTGTGACAGGCGGTTTTTTCTACTGGCTGGCTTTTGTGTTGTAATCGCCACGCTGGGCCAAAACCTCAATCAAAGACAACGCTCCGGAAGTGCTTACGTTGCCGGTGATCTGTTGAGCCATCTGCAAAAGCCAATGCCGCCGAAGTAGAGTGCAGCCAAAGGTGCCGCAAGAAGCAGCATGCTGTACGGATCTGCCGGCGTGAGTATCGCAGCGGCAATAAATATTACGACAAACGCCATCCGCCATTGGCTCATGAATGTTTTTACTTCGACAATGCCGAGCCGATCGAGGAAGACCATGATCAAGGGAAGTTGAAAACCAAGGCCAAAACCAACCGGCAGAAATAAGACGAACCCAAGCCACTCACTAATTCGGGGATCGGGGTCGAGACCAAGCCATTCGTTAAATGCAAGAAGGTATGTGAGCACGAAGTCGAAAACAAAAAAGAACGCGAGAAGGACTCCAGCAAGAAAGAGCCCAGTGCTCACTGGCAGGAAAAGATGTACGACGTTCTTTTCGTGCGGGTAAAGCCCCGCCGCAACGAATGTCCATAATTGGTAGATGATCCAAGGCCCGGCAAGGACAAGTCCAACAAGAACAGATGCCTTGACGTAGATTCCAAATGCTTCCTGAGCGCTGAGGGTTGTAATGCTTACTCGACTGTCTCGGGCAAGTGGTTGCCAAAGAAGGACGGGGGCAAGTGATTCAATATCAAACAGGTCGTTGTGTTCTGCTTTTGTCCGTGAGCCTGGCAATCGATTTGGGTGAATTTCACGGAGATCAAAAGAGAGGTTGTATCGTTCGACGGCGTCCACGACTTCCTTTCGAGAATACGGAAGTCCAGGCCCGTCACTCTGTCGTGGTTCCCAGGCGTCAAAGGTCTCAATCGCACGCTCGGTATAATATTCGCCCAACGCCCTCCGTAAAGGAGACTCGATGATGTGGATGACTGGTCTGGCAACAAAAAATCCAATGACGACGCCACAGACGAGACCAATGGCGGCCCGAATCAGACACGATCGAAGTTCTTCAAGGTGTTCACCAAATGTCATCGTCGAACTGTTGAAGAGGTCGTCTTTGTCGGGAGTTATGGCGTTTTGTGTCATCATTACTACTTAAACGTACCCGTGACGGTCTTGAAACTCTATGACTCGCTATTACCTGCTCTGAAGGACAGCAACAATTCAAGAGTAATAAGCCACTGTCGTCTGTGCTATGGCTGGCGTTGTTTGCTGTGCAAGAGTGGCCATTTACCAGCCAAAACTGCCTTGCTGCCCAGATATGAGTCTCAACGATTTCTTGCTCGTCGGAAAAAATAAAGGTACTTTTAAAAGACATAACCGTATGACTCACACAAAAAGATAAAAATGCAACTTCTCAAGGCTCTGTTCGACCGGTCTGCCAACACCAACCGCTCGCGAGAAGAAGTATGTAAAAGACTTAATTTTGAACATCTTGATAAGCGATATGCACTCAATGCGGATCCCACGGGTTCGGTTACAATTAGTGGAACACCAACTGAAGGTGAACAGCTTACTGCAGGCACATCTACCCTTGCTGATGCAGATGGCATTGGCACCATTAGCTACCAGTGGAAACGTGATGGCAGGCCGATAACTGGATCTACTGGATGGGCAACGCAGGCTGGAGGAAGTCAAAAGGACTCGGCTTACTCGGTTTCAGTGCTGGGAGATGGTTCGTCAATAGTCTCAGGACGTTTTAATGACCTAGCAACGTTTGGGGATACGCAACTTACAAGTAGTGGTCTTTCCGATGCCTTTGTTGCGAAACTCGATTCATACGGTAACTATCTTTGGGTAACACAGGCCGGAGGAAGTTCTTATGATGAAGCTTATTCTGTAAGGGTACTGGACGACGGTTCAGCAATTTTTTGTGGATATTTCACAGAAATAGCACAGTTTGGCAGCATACAGCTTACAAGCAGTGGTGGAGAAGATGCCTTTGTTGCCAAGCTTGATTCAACCGGACAAATTCTATGGGCAACCCAGGCAGGGGGAAGTGGCGACGAGGAAGTCCACGAAGTAGCGGTGCTAGACGACGGCTCGTCAATTATTACTGGATCATTTAAAGGCATAGCAACGTTTGGGAATCAAGAGCTCGTAAGTGTTGGAGAAAAGGATGTATTTGTTGCCAAGCTCGATGCGAATGGCAATTACGTCTGGGCGACTCGGGGTGGAGGAAACAGCAACGATCGAGGGGCTTCCGTTTCAGTGCTGGACGACGGATCGGTAATTGTCTCCGGATACTTTAAAGGGAGTGCAGCATTTGGGAATATACAACTCATAAGTAATGGAATTATTGACACTTTTGTCGTAAAGCTTAATGCGGTTGGCGATTACCTCTGGGCAACCAAAGCTGGCGGCAGTCCAGCTTCGATCGACGACGAAGTCTACGAAGAAGCCTATTCCGTTGCGGTGTTGGATGACGGCTCGGCAATTGTCACAGGAGCTTTTGAAGCCGAAGCCATGTTTGGAACGACCCAGCTAACAAATAGTGGAAGCGTTGACGCCTTTATCGCAAAGATCGATGCTGACGGGAACTATCTCTGGGCAAATAAAGCTGGAGGAAATGGCGTAGATCATACCAGAGCTGTTGCGGTTTTAGACGACGGCTCGTCAATTGTCTCCGGGCGTTTCACAGGAACAGCAATGTTTGGAACCACAGAGCTTGTAAGTTACGGAGAACGGGATGCGTTTGTTGCAAAATTCGATGCGAGCGGTAACCATGTCTGGGCAACTCACGGTGGCGGGACTGATTATGAGAAAGCCTACGCTGTTGCAGTGCTGGACGATGGCTCCTCAATTGTCTCGGGACAATTTTATGACCTAGCAACGTTTGGGGACACGCAACTTACAAGTAATGGACGTTCCGACGCCTATGTGGCGAAAATCGACAAAGATGGCCTCACAATGGATGGGTCTGCCTACTTACTCCAGCAAGTCGATGTTGGTTCGACTATCACAGTAACCGTAACTTATAAAGATGGTGGAGGCACGCTTGAAAGCATGACCTCCGCGGGTACATCAGCTGTTGCCGCCGTGAATGATCGGCCAAAGTCCACGCCTGTCCGGCCACAACTTGAAGCTGTGCGTGAAGTCTACATTGATGACTCACTTTTCGGCCCCGCACCAATTGTATTTGGGAAGTCGGAATTGATTGGTCGGGACACCAAGAGTTTTGTCATTACAAGCGTTGCTGCCGGCTCAACTGTTGAGAAATGGGATGCAGCAGCCAATCAATGGCGTGACGTATCGACACCGCCAAGTTCCAGTAATCCAAGACAACTTTTACAACTCCTGCAGAATCGAATTATTCAAAAAGATGATCAGATTCGTTGGATACCAAGGTCCACAGACGGGGTAACCCGAACAGCATTTGAAATCATTGGCTGGGATGATGGTTCAGAGGCAACCGAGCCAGAAGGGGTCAATGTTCCGGGTGCGGTAGAGAATCTGGAAATAGAACTAGTTGGTGATGAAGTACGGGTGACGTGGGATCCACCAACGAGTGGTGCAGCGGTGACGCATTACCGCATACACCAAAACGCAACGACGATCGTGCCATCAACCCAAACAAGCCACACCTTTGCCAAGGTAGCTAGCCCCGCATCCTATGCAGTGACCGTTCATGCCAATAGTGCTGAGGGTGCTGGTGAAGCGATGACGGTGACATTATCGACTGGGTCGTATGTAAAAAACGACGGAACAGTCGTTGATCCAATTCTGGATACGTCAGGCAACGTGCTGGATTATGACGGACCGAACCTCAAGGCTGATGCGAACCTGGTAAATGTAAACTTGAAAGACGCATTCCTATTCGACGCGAATCTGTACGAAGCGGACCTGACTGGTGCGCTCCTGAACGGTGCAAACCTTGGCGGTGCGATCTTGATCGGTACGACCTTGACCGGTACGTACCTTAACTATGCGGGCCTTAGCGGTGCATACCTGATCGGTGCGACCTTGACCGGTGCGGATCTGACCAATGCGGGCCTTAGCGGTGCGTACCTGAGCAACGTATCTTCCGGCGGCATCACGGGTCGACCTAGTTCACTCCCTGTAGGCTGGCAACTTAGTAAGGGCTACCTGATTGGTCCGAAGGCGGACCTGACCGACGCGGACCTGACCGGCGCGGACCT
>DONH01000107.1 GCA_003509235.1 Planctomycetaceae bacterium | reverse complement strand
GATCCGTTCAACCGGAGGATGGATTGAGACGTTTGCGTTTTGGAGAGCAGATCTACACAGCCATATTGGCTATGGTGTCGATAGTCCTTTGTCTCAGGATGTTGCCGATGGTGTTGAGGAACCATTTTTTGGAGGGACCGGAAGAACCTATAACAGTACAATCTTTGCAAATTTATATTGGGATGTAAGTTCATCATTACGCATTGGAAATGAAGTCACTTGGCGGCAGACACACTACAAGAATCCTCTTTTGCTTGACAATGCAGGCTTTGGATACCATTCGCAGTTTCAGTGGTCATTCTGAATATCCTCTACTGAATGACTTTGCGGTTAGTCCTGTAGTCGCCTCTTGAAAAGCGAATCGCCTCAAATTATGAATGACGCAAGCTATTGGTAATTTGAGAATCAGTTTGAATCCATTAGCCCCGAGCAGGCTGACCTACGCTATTCGGGTATCGGTGATTTTTATCACAGGATTTCTCACCGAAAATGTTATGGAAGAGATAATGGAATTTTTTGTATAGCTATTTTTTTATATCAGGTTTGTTGGAGTACTCAATGAATGTGATGGTATTTTCATAAGGAATACAGTTTTTCAATGATGACTAAATATTTTTATACGTCACAAATGTTTTTACTTATAGCTCTTCAAGCCTTGAGTGTGGCCACAGCACATGCGAACGATCGCGATATGCACCCGCATGTTGTTGTCATGCTCGCCGACAATTTGGGTTACGGTGATATTGGAGCCTATGGCAGTGGTGGTCAGATTCGTGGCATGCCAACTCCCAACATTGATGCTTTGGCTTCAGAGAGTTTAGTGTTGACGCAGTTCCTTGTTGAACCGGGGTGTACGCCGTCTCGAGCGGCATTAATGACTGGACGGTACAGTGTCCGGTCAGGACTCAATAGCATCATTGTTGCTGGCACACCGAGTACTCTTAAAGCCGAAGAGTTCACCATGGCAGAGCTGTTCAAAAAGCATGGATACAACACCGGCATGTTTGGGAAATGGCATCTGGGTCAAGAGCAACAAAGCCTTCCCACAAGTCAAGGTTTTGATAGCTACGGGGTAGGTATTTTGGAGACAACAGACGGAACACTTTATCCTGAATCCATGCGTCGAACTGGAATGAGTGAAGAGGCTATCTCAAAAACTCAACCCTATATATGGTCATCAAAAGAAAACGGTGAACTCGAAAAAGTTCGAGCCTATGATCTTAATTATCGTTGCGAGGTAGAGGGAGACATAGCCACAGCAGCAAGCACATTCATTCATGAAAATGCGCATAAAGAGTCACCATTTTTCCTGTACGTTGGGTGGTCTCATGTGCATTATCCATCTGGCGCAGCAGTCGAATTTAAAGGAAAATCTGCTGCCGGGGCGTATGGGGATATGTTGATGGAGCATGATGCTCGAGTGGGTGAAGTTGTTTCTGCGATTGATGCTGCCGGAATCAAAGACAATACAATCGTTGTCTATTTGTCTGATAATGGTCCTGTTCAATTTGAAGGACTGAATGATGACTATCTTGGAAGTTCTCCGGGCCCATTCCGTGGTGAGGTAGGAGATGTTCTTGAGGGTTCGTTGCGTGTTCCAGGAATGATCCGTTGGCCCAAAAGAATCCCAGCTCGTAAAAGTAATGAAATGGTATCAATTCATGACTTTTTACCCACATTTGCGGCTCTTGTCGGTTCAGCGCTACCAAAGGCTCGACCAATCGATGGCTGTAATCAACTCAAATTTTTTGAGGGAGAAGAAAATTCTTCCCGTGAGGAACTTATTTCATTTATTGAGGGAGAGGTGAGTGCCGTTCGTTGGCGACATTGGCGAATCTATCCGAAGCAAATTGTAGAATCGGTAGGCAATCCTTCGGCAGCAGGTCTGTATGCACATCGGTTAGAGGGAATGGGATATCCAGCTGTGTTCAACATTGCTCGGGACCCGAGAGAACGACTTAATCTTGTTGGCACTGAAGCGTGGGTTCTATCACGATACATGGATATCGTCGGCCGTTATTTAGAAAGTCTGAAAGAGCATCCAAACCCACCAGGTTTCAGCATGACGCAATTTTCAAAGTGAAAATACGATAAATTGTGTGAATAAAATGAGACTTCAAGTGACAAAAATGAGCCTGTCAGGGCGACAGCTTTTTGAAGATACAATATGCATGTCACCCCAGTGTCTGACGCTCTGCGTTTGAACTTGGGTAAAGTTAAATCCCAAATGAGAAAAACAAAAGACTCATTTTCTGGGGGAAAGAGGATGATTTCTGCCCCAGTCGTTCATGTAGTGGTAGGGAGCAAATAAGATTTTTTCTGCTGATACATAAGGGAGTAGTCAACTTTTAAAATATTAAATTTTTCTGGAGGCAGGCGGATCCATGATGAACAGTCAAAAAAAACTACGTGATGGTTTCACGCTCATTGAACTTCTTGTTGTCATTGCGATTATTGGTGTACTTGTAGCCCTTCTCTTGCCGGCTGTTCAATCAGCGCGTTCTGCTGCTCGTCGAATGGTTTGTACTAATAATCTCAAGCAGATTGGCCTTGCTTCTCATGGTCTCTTCGATGCAAATAGAGTTCTTCCACCGCTGTGTGTAAATGAAACTACTGTAGGAAACCATAGAAAGTCTCCAGTTCAGATACCCGGACCATACAAAGGATATATGGGTGCGACTGTATTTTATTTTCTATTGCCATTCCTTGAGGAAGCACCACTGTTTGAACAATCAAATAAAGATGTTTCAACCGTTGTGAACGGGAAAGCAGTCTTCGCAACATCAATTGACGGGTTTTTATGTCCAAGCCGTCCAAATGCAGAGACTGTTGCTGCCACAACAAACGGTGGTGCGAACAAATGGGCAATTGGTAATTATGCCGCCAACTTTTTCGTGTTTGGTGACAGGAACGCACTTTCTACGGAAGGGAAAACTCGTTTCGCAATGCTACCTGACGGACTTTCACAAACCTGTATGTTTACTGAGCGTTATGGCACCTGCGGGAACAGTGGGCAACCGAACGACTCAAGTACATGGGGTAACTTGTGGGCTGATTCAAACCTGCGTTGGCGACCACATTTCTGCATGAATGGTCAAGAGCCTGATGCAGCAAATATTGCATCAGGTTGTAATATGTTTCAAACTCAGCCGGATTGGATAAAAGATTGTGACCATGGAAGTGCTCAATCTATTCACAGTGGTGGCATTTTAGTGACATTGTGTGATGGTAGTGTCAAATCCATATCACCTACTATTGATACAATAGCATGGAAAAATCTGTGTGATCCCATGGATGGGAATGTCATATCAGGGTTCTAAAGTGTGAGATTCGAGAAGAATAAAACAACATCCAAATTATATTTGTAGAGAATTCAAATTTTAAGGTCTGGTGGTGACCGATTTAAATTCAAAATGTTGATGTTGTTACTAAGCAATCGATTCCCTCAAAACTTCTGCAGCTTCCCACTACATAGCGTAGTCTTATCGTCGTCATTTTCTGGAGCCCTATAGTGTGAAAATCCTAGGCAGACTATGCACACTCGTTGCAGTGGCCCCGAAGAACAACTTCTGTGACGTGTTCAAGAAGTGGACTTGCGGACGTACTCTTTTGCTTCAATTCAACGTCCTCCATACATGACACAGAACCGCAATCAACGCATACAAAATGTGGGTGTGAATCATGTTCATGAGCAGATTCTTTAATGATTTCAAATCGCCAAACATTATCACCAAGCGCTGACCGGCGTAGTACATTTTTGGCTACTAAGTCAGTCAAATTACGAAAAATAGTTGCCTTATCAATTTCAAGGTTTTCTAGTTTATCTGAAACCTCTGCGTGAGTGAGTGGTGATCCAGAGCCATGAAGCACCTTCAGCGTTGCAATCCTCGCGGGCGTAGCTCTTAGTCCTGCAGACCGAATCTTCTCTCGGGCCCACTCTTGACTGTTCATTTTGCTATTCATTGCATCTCCGATAGCAGAGGGATCGCCTCAGAATAATCTACAACGCTCGAAAATAGTTTTACGATCTCGAACAAAACGATTAATTCGGCTCCTTAGAAAAACCCCGAATGAAGATCATATGTTTTTACAGCGGTGCGAGGAAAAACGCGACTGCACTGCCACTTAAATGCAATAATGTTGCAAGTGTAATCAAATTGTGATAACAAATACAAGGAGTTTCCGTTGAAACTGGTGGATTCCTCTTGTACGTCACGTGTGCCCCTTTGTGAGTTGATTGAGTTCAACGGAAGTAGTTTTGCTGACGAGTCCATAATGAAACAGATTAATTTGACAAAAACACTGGCCCGTATGCCCGTTACCGTTTTAAGTGGGTTTTTAGGTGCAGGAAAAACATCACTTCTGAATCATATCTTCGCGAACCGCGAAGGTTTACGGGTGGCAGTTATTGTGAACGATATGAGCGAAGTCAATATTGATGCATCGCTCATACGTGATGGCGGAGCCAATCTTTCACGGACTGAAGAGCAACTCGTAGAAATGACAAACGGTTGCATCTGTTGCACCTTACGGGAAGATTTGCTGGTTGAAGTTGCGCGTTTAGCCCGTGCTAACAAGTTTGACTACCTGCTTATTGAGTCCACTGGAATCAGTGAACCCATGCCCGTCGCCGAGACATTTACTTTTGAACATGAAGAGGGTAATAGCCTCTCAAAAATCGCGGATCTTGACACGATGGTGACTGTCATCGATGCCGGAAACTTTATGAAGGATCTTGGCTCATGGGATGATCTGACTGACCGTAGCATGGGCCTGGATGACGAGGACAAACGGAATATTGTTGATCTGCTGGTCGACCAGGTTGAGTTCGCAAATGTGATTGTTATTAACAAAACAGATCTCATTTCACCTTATGAACTTGGGCAATTGGATCAGATTGTTCGTCGACTGAATGCAAAGGCAGAAATCTTACATGCGACAGAAGGGCGTGTTCCGCTATCTGCCATCTTGGGCACTGGTCTTTTCCAGCTAGCCGAGGCAGAAGGAATGCCTAATTGGCGAGTGGTTCCGAGAGGACACGAGCAAGCCGAGACGGAGGAATACGGTATCTCCAGTTTTGTCTATAAGCGTGATCGGCCTTTTCATCCAAAGCGGCTGCATGATGTTCTGGGCGGTGGCCTCGAAGACGGTTTGTTTCGTGGTGTACTCCGTAGTAAGGGGTTGCTGTGGATCGCATCTCGTCATGACTTTGCATATGGCTGGTCACAGGCCGGCTGTTCGGTCCGTATGAATCCGACTGGATTTTGGTGGGCAGCAGCTCCTGATGATGCATGGCCAGATGATGAGGAAATGATTTCAGATTTCCATTCAAAGTGTTCAGGAGAGCATGGGGACCGTCATCAGGAACTTGTTTTTATAGGTCAAGAATTGGTGCAGCAATACGTTGAAGAAATTCTTGATAGTTGTCTGCTCACGGATCTAGAGTTTGTACAGAGTCCGAGTGTCTGGTCAGAATTTGAAGATCCGTTGCCGCCAATTGAAGTGGGAACTGAGGAAATCGCTTGATGAAGTCTGGAGCAAAATCGAGGGTTTACGATGTCATAGTCGTTGGTTGTGGTCCCGCAGGACTTGGTGTTTCAATTGTTCTCCGTCATGCCGGAATTGAGAACTTTGTCGTACTTGATCGAGACATTGTAGGCGCTTCGTTCGCTGCATGGCCGGCCGAGACTCGATTCATAACACCATCATTTCCGAGTAATTCAATCGGCATGCTCGATTTGAACTCAATAGCGATTGGCGTGTCACCGGCATATGCCTTAGAGGTTGAGCATCCTACGGGCGCTGAGTATGCAGCACACTTGCAGGGCGTAGCTCAGCATTTTGAGATTCCGGTGCGTGAGCATATCGATGTGAAGCAGATCAGAAAAATTGAAGATGAATTCTGCATTGAGACGGGTGAAGAAACCTTGCGAGCGAAGCATGTGATTTGGGCGGCTGGTGAGTTTCAATATCCACGGCTCAATGCGTTTCCAGGTAGCGAATTCTGCCGCCACACGGCTACAGTTCCAAGTTATGAGGGTCTTGAGGGAGATGACTTTATTGTGATTGGTGGCTATGAGAGTGGTGTTGATGCGGCCTATCATTTGTCGTATCGCGACAAACGGGTTCGACTTTTTGACAAAGGTTGCCCATGGAAAGAAGAGAGTTCTGATCCAAGTGTTGCACTGTCTACATATTCACAGGAACGAATGCGAGAAGATTGGTTTGAGGATCAAGTAGAGCTCTTTCCAAACACTTGGGTGGCATCAGTGTCCAAGGTTGATACTGGCTATGAAGTTGAGACGAAGGATGGAAGAACGTTTCAGACCCCGACTCAGCCGTTGCTAGCGGGTGGCTTTGAAGGGAGTCACAAGATCGTTTCAAATTTGTTTGAGCATCGAGATGACGGCCTTCCTCTTCTCAGTGAGAATGATGAATCGACCATCACGTCAGGAATGTATCTCTGTGGGCCGACTGTTCGTCATGACAATCTAGTCTTTTGCTTTATCTACAAGTATCGGCAACGCTTTGCCGTCGTTGCGAAGGCAATTGCGACTTCTCTGGGATTGCCTGCAGAGGACCTTGAGTCATATCGCCAATGGGGCATGTATCTCGATGATCTTTCCTGTTGTGGAGAGGAGTGCGAGACATGTTGATTGGAAATGAACGAAATGCTGTTGAGCAAATGCCTACCGCGATGCTGAATGGTTCTGGCACGACCAGTGAGATAGTGGAAAAGAAAATAGAAACCAGCAGGTTGCCAGATTGGCTCATGCGTGTGTTGCGTATTGAATGGCTTGGGCAGACGGTTGCCAGTATTTGCTGGATTGCCAGCGTCCTGGCTTATGGGATCAGTTCAAGTGGTGATTGGTTGCAGTTCTTAGCAGCATCGTCGTGGTTGTTGGCAAATATTGCGGCAGCTTTACCTGTTCAGGCTGATTGAGATGTCAGTTGACCTCCAGACAATAGATGAGAACTGCACCCGTAGCGACCTTATCAAGTATGCAGAAGTTTTACTGAGCCAACAGATATGGTGCTGGGGTTGCGATATTATGCGGCCCAAGGGTAATTGGCTTATTGATATTGGCTTTAAGCGGATTGAGCCGCCTGAGAATCGAGAAGATTGCCCCAGCGTTTATTCGCTCGAACTACCCCGCGGTAAGTGTGTTGTTCTTCGTGGATTCGGTGTGTTCTTTGGAGATCCAGCACACGGTGGTATCTTCGTGCCCCGCTATGATTTTCAACCAAAATACACAACACATGCAGCACTTGAAAATCCGCTGTGGTCAGACGAAGACTTGCCTGCGCTTCATCTGCCTGCTGAGTCAGAACGAAAGGTTTGCGCTGGTTTGACTGTAGATCTTATCAATTGGATTCACAGCTATGAAGTCAATGTCGTTGAACAATTGGGGGTCACATACCGCCAACAGACATTGACTCAATGGGACAATGGCAAGCGACCTTTTATACCGGCAGAACAATTTGCAACTGCTTGGCATGCATTGTCATTTCAAATAGCGAATACATTTTGGGAAAAACTTTGGAGATAAGTTTTTATTCCCAAAGCAAGCCTTGTACTCTCAACACAGATGTTATTTGAGAGGCGTGTTAATTCGTAATAGGACAGAGTTGTTAACACTCCCTTGTGACGTAATTGTTGGGCCAAGGGTCAGGGAATGTTCCGCCAGATTTCCAGTGCTCAATTTCATGTTCAGTTAAAAAGCATTGCTGAAGTGACTCAGTAAACCAATCAACCTGAGTTTTGTCACCGATAACAGTCAAATGGCAGCGACGGTCACCAAAACGTCCAGGCTCTTTTGCCAGCATCTTTTCGAGACCCTTTATTTCCATCTCATCCAAACCATTATCTTCATCTTCAAGTATTCCCGCACGCCAGGAACCGATTACTTGCAGGTTGATACCACTGGCAGCCTGATTCCAAAGGAGTGACAGCTTGTCACGGTTTGGGAGATAAAAGAAACCCTTGCTTCTATAGATGTGCTGGCCAAGATGCTGTTGGCACGTGTCCCACAAACGTTGTGGATGGAACGGGCGATCGTCCTTGATAACGTTTGCGACGAGATTGTATGGCTCGTCATCGTGGCCATCCACTTCGAAAGTGGGCTTTAGTTCTTTGATTAGCTGCGAAACTCTATGGAAATCATATTCAGGCATCGTGAGTACATCATCGATAGGAAGGTTTCCCCAAGGCACAGAAATAATAGACACAAATGGATTTATTTCGTGAATTGATTGGGCAATTTCTGGAATCTTCGTTTTCTGAATTCGGTCAACTTTAGTGAGTACCAGATGACTGCAGAAAAGTATTTGTTCCACCAGTAGATTTGTCGTATCTCGCTGCTGAGCCTGCACATTGCGTTGCATAATAGGAACCAGCTGCTTGCCGCAGTCGTAGTCTTGATCAATCATTGCGCTATCGACCAGAGTCAGCACACCAGTAAGCTTCAATTGTGACTGTTTGCTGAAGAATTCGATCAGGGGCATGGGATGACAGCTTCCCGACGTCTCAATGATAAGCAGCTCTGGAGCGTTTGTTAGCACGATCTGATTCAGTGAATCGCTGAGTTTTTTGAGCCCTTTTTTGCTGCTTAATACGCAAGAATAAATAGACTGAAAATTACTATCATTTTTTTCAAAAAACTCTGTCTGGGCGACAAGAAGGCCGTCGACATCTAGCTCGCTCATGTCATTGACTACAACGCCAATAGAAAGCTGCTTCTTGTGAGACTGCACAAGTAGACTGGTTAAAAGTGTCGTTTTTCCTGATCCGAGAAACCCATTGAGAATTAGAACCGGGACCTTCGGCATTGATTCGGCAAACGTGTGATCTTTGATAACAATCACTCCATCATTATTTCGTTGGTCAACTACTCAACAGTCAGCTATTTAAAGACTCTTAATGACTTATCACTGTCTTGAAATTATAGTAGGGATTCTCTTGAATGCATGTCTTTGAGCCAGTTGCTATTTTTGGTTGGAAACGAATAAGTAGACAAAGAAAGATTGATGCGGTGAAAAAGAAGTCACTGCCTGCAGGAATGTCCATGGAGTTCAGCCAATGAACCAGCCAAGTAAAGAACAATTCTTTGGTTACATGTCTGACACGTTTGGTTATGACTTTCGTTGTGAACGGTCGTATGATTTGTTGAAAAATGTAATAAGAGAAGCAAAGGAGGAAGGGAATCTCAAGGAATTTGCAGAACTAATAGACTTGAATAAACGTGATGGTGAGATTTACAGAAATTATCTAGCTGAAAAAGGAATTGAAAAAACGCCTTCAGAAGTAAGAGAACATTTTGCAACCATAGAGTATGGCTTGGCATTTGTTTTCAGAAACACTGGGACCAGTGATGAGAATTAGACCTTGATAGCACAGGTATATCTCCCCCAGCTTCAAGTTATCGCTGTGTCGTGAAGGACCTACAAACGCAGTATCTTTCCAAATGTGTCGTAAAGCAGCAGCCCCGACTGCTTCGCTAGATCCGTACGGGTTTGAATCCTTACTCTGAGACTCTCCAGAACAGGATCGATGAGGATTATTCCACGGCGTGCTTAAGCGGCGATTCGCATTGGCTCAGCATCGGTTGCGTTTTGGTTGGGACCTTTTGGAGTGCTACGGCCAACGAACGCGAATAATAATCCGATGATCAACGGCGCAACAGCTTGACTCGGATACCAGAATTCAATCTCCCAAAAACGTGGGCTCGCAGCGAAGCAAACCATAAACTTTCCAGTTCCCGGTTCGGTCTGAGGCAATGTGCAGGAAACGGACCAACAACTTTCAAGAAGAGCAATTATGCCACCGCAGCCAACGCCCAAACCCGACGTCTACCCGATCGTTTGACCATTCAGCATAGTAGCAAAGCTGCCCCGATCGCTGGCACAAAAGCAATCGTTTGACTGGCCCATAATACCGCTTGCATGATTAGTGGGCTTGTTTCGACGGTGCACCCTTCAGCCGCAAAACTCAGGAACAAATAAAAGACAAAGCAGTTTCCTGCAATGAATATGAGAAATAGAAGTGGTGAGTCAGAAATGAAAGCTAACCATGGGTATCTACCGTACCAATGAGAATGTTTTTAATGTTTTTTGAGTAGATGTGAGCGTGGGCTTTTCTTCTCGTGCAGACAATTGGAGTGAATGCGTGGCATCTTTGCTCTCATTCATATTTGCTTCCTGCATTCTAGAGAGTGACTTCACAACCCTTCCGTGAGACGGTGTAATGAGCAAAAATTCTCACGGCATAACAACGTCATTTACAACATTGATTGAGTCAGATGTACAAAAAGATGTTTGGTTCATCACAGTCGTATAGCTCTAGCGTGTCAAGGAAGGTGAAGTGAGTATTCTCCACAAGTGAAAGTGAAAGCAGGTAGTATCTCAGCTTCACGAAGAAGTGAAAAAGGATGGAAGAGTGCGTCTTGTGCAGGTCGTCCACACCGAACCATCCGCTCGCGATTATTCCTCCAAAGAAAATTGGTCAAAGCTGAGGCGTATACTTCAGATGTGTGATGCGTGCGATCTCGCCTACAAACAAAGAACGAGGGTGGGTGTCATTTAATGTGAGACACGTTATGACAGTTCTTTCTGATTTTTTATTGCGGAGTAAGCCAGCCGCATTCAACAAAAAAGGTATCAGCTGCTTCCAAAGTAAGGTCGTAGTGTTCACCGCGGTTAAAAAATCCGTGTCCCTGCCCCTCGTAGGTCACGATCTCACAAAGGTTGCCCGACTTCTTCGAGTCCTCTTGGTACAACCGAGCGCCTTCGAGAAGCCGATCTGCAGTGCCAAAAAATATAATGCAGGGAGGCTGTTTTGTAGAAGCGTATGTAAGTGGTGACACATCTTGGATAGGTGCATACGAACGACCCTTCATTTTCTGCTCGGCTATTGCATGCATCGATTCTGGCATCCGCTCATCCCAAGCAATGGCAAGTGCAGGATTAAATAATATGAGGGCATTCGGCTTTGCACTTATCGATTTATCATCAGAAGAAGCATTGAATTCATCCATGACGGCAGTGCATGCTGCGAGGTGCCCTCCAGCAGAACCACCAGCAGCTGCAATTCGATTAGGGTCGATGCCTAAATCCTCAGCATGGGAACGGACCCATCGCATAGCAGATTTTGCATCTTCAATGCAGTCATCAATTTTAACAGGGTGTCGTGATGAAACGCGATACTCAACCGTAATTGCTACCATGCCACGTTTTGCAAAGTGTTCACATTGTTTTTCAAATTGAACAGGACTTCCTCCAGTCCACCCACCGCCAAAGAAAAAAACAATAGCCGGTCTTTTGTCATGCAACTCTGACTGTTGATTTTGAAAGACATAAAGCGGCAAATCAATATTACCTATGGTCTTATAAATATGTTGGGTACCATTTTGTGGAGCTTCAGCTTTTGTGATGCGTTTTTTGATCCGAGTTGTCTGTGCCGACTCTCCCCCAGACTCTTCAGTCGTATTTGATGCAAGCAGCATATGATGATCTTGGAAATAAATGAGCATCTCTTGGGAAGGAATTCGTTCTTCAGGCGTTTGTGTGAGCAAAGAGAAGAAGGAAGGAAAAGCTGCCAGCAAGCAGAGTACGAGTTTCATGAGACCAATTCCAATGTGTTATGAGCGCAGTTTGAATAGAAAAGACAATCATGTACCAGTTTATTAAACGCGGATTGGTCAAAGAAGATACGCTTGACGCAAAGCAGCTCTGACCTCAACAGAGCATTGTACCGCGACTCGGTAAACAATGCGCCTTAGCATCGACATTGGCACAGGGGATTCCATGATGAAAGCAGTTCGCACAATCATTACCACAGGTATTTTGGTTGCTCATGGGATGGCTGTTGTTAGGCCACTTCACGCACAGACCGAAGCAGAGAGTGTGAGAGTCATGTCTTACAACCTGCACCGCGGCGGGGTTGTGATGCTCAAGCAACCCCTGTCGCAAACCGTCAAAGCAATCCAACTGGCCAAGGCAGACATTGTCGGCATTCAGGAAACAAGATCACCAAGGGGTGACAAATTGGAGGAGCTCGCTGACTTACTTGGTTGGAACCACGACATGGGAAAAGGCTCCAACATTTTAACCCGTTATGAAATTTTAAAGCCACTCTACAGAGGAGTAAAAGTAAAACTGGATTCGGGCAGGCATGCTTATATCTTTAATGTCCATCTTTCCTCTCATCCTTACCAACCCTATCAGTTGCTGGAGATTCGTCCGAGATGGCATAAGCACACGAATGATATCACCTTCATCAAGACCGAAGCCGAGGCAATTGAATGGGCAAAAAAGGCACGGGGTGCAGAGATTGCCAAAGTTCTCAGGGAAATCAAATCACTACCCGACAAACAGGCACCCGTTTTGGTGTTGGGTGATTTTAATGAACCCTCCCATTTGGACTGGACGGAGGCGGCAGCCAAGACAGGTCGCCATCCAATCAAGGTGGCCTATCCGACGTCCACTGAAATGGCCAAGGCCGGCTTTACCGATGCGTATCGCACGATCTATCCCGACGAGATGAAAAACCCGGGCTATACTTGGTCTTCCTTTTATAAGTTTGATGATCCTACGACTCATCATGACCGCATTGATTTTGTTTATTACAAAGGTGAGGACTTAGAAGTAACAGATGTAAAGATCGTTGGTGAAAACCAAGAAGACGCCGATATTGTAATTTCTCCTTATCCCTCTGACCATCGTGCCGTGGTGGCGACATTCAATTTACCCGAGTAACCCAAGCGATACTGCAATCACATTTTCTCGTTCTCTGACCTCAGCACGAGTACGATCACCGCTCAGACCAAAAACATCCAGGCCGAGCCCTCGAGCGGCCGGACGATATCGCTGTTGATCGAGCGACGGGCTGGATCCATGCGATCAATCCCAACTCTGGACATGTCTTTCGCTTCACGGCTATTAGTGAAAATAAGCCGGAGACAGTGATACCCATCGAGGGGTACGCGAGATCTGCTTGCGCGACAATTCCTGCTTCTGGTCTGAGTTGGGCATTTTTTCTCACCGGAGTTCCGAGAAGCACACCAGTTGATTTACTTCTCACAAAAGCAATCAATGATTTATCAAATTTCTAGTACCAATTCGCTTCTGTGCACAGCCGCTTTTTGTGCAGTTTTCAAATGATGTTGTCAGCGGCGACAGCGATTCAAACGTGGTTTGACGCACTCGCCTACGTATTGACAAATCAAGCATGTTTGCGATTTTCCTGGAGATATCGATGATTTCATTGCTTTCGTATTTTGGATAATCCAGACCTCAAACACTTGTACACACCGTAAGTGTGGTGTTTCGTGTTCTGGATAAGTGGATTATTTGAAGAACTCTTTGGCAATTCTTTCGTATTTTGGAGGAGTCTCTCAAACGAACTCGTTGTTTGTTTGGGGGTGCCCCTGATTCGGCATGGCAGCAGGCAAGGTGCTGCCGTGCCGTTTTCAATTTAGAATTGGAGGTACAGATGCATTTTATACTCAACCAAAACGGTGAACTGTTGATCACTGATGAAGGTGAAGAGGTCTGTGAATTAGACGAAACGGTTGAATAGGTATTAAAAATGACTAGGAGGATGACTCCAGGCGAAGCCCCTCGATTACTCAAGGAGCCAGATTCATTAGCAGCGAGCGATTGCCGAAAAATTTTTCAGGTGGTGTGATGTGGATTGAAGAAGAAAGGCACTGGCGAGTACCGTCCCCAAGAGAATCTATGTCGATGGCGTCAGACAGGAGTCATTGTTTTGGAAGCAACAACCAACCATCTCCCATTTGTAGGGATGGATCATTCGCGAATGTGAGTGGAATTCCGTTGGGCAACGGATTGATTACACGAACAGCGAGCTGATCTTTTGACATTGGAATCGTAGTTCTCCAAAGCATTTCTGCCTTTGGAAGGATCCCACAAAGGCTCCAATTCGTTTTGAGTCGTTTCACCAGATGAGTATTACTAGTGAAACGGCCCAATTCAATTTTCCAGTCATGATAGAAGGGTGCGACCCCATGATTTTTTAAAGTGATTTCTATGATGTCCTTGTCTTCTCTTTGCGAAAAAGACACGCGAGTAATTTGGAATTCATACCCCATCTTTTGTACACATTGTTTCGCTTTTTTCACACGGTTTGCCGACTGGAGCTTCTTGAACATGCCGGAATCTAGTAACCAACTAACGTGAGTCTGTCGAACGCATTCACTAAAATCTTGAGCCTGTGGATGGGAAGGATGCTTATCAAAGATTATGCCCCAGAGTTCTGGCTTGATCTCACCCCCAATTGGATGCTGTTTCCATTTCTCCATTGCATCGGCATGTTGCATTTTTGACATAAAGAACCAACTTTTTGATTCTTTCTTAGTGTTAATTGTTGACCAAGAAAATGCATCATCGTGATATCCGAAGGGTTGGTTATCGTTGCGGACATACGTCGGATCATCCTTCCCTGCAGGATACCGAAAAAGTACGGGCGTTTTTTTGAAGGCAGCTGAATATGCCTGCAGCACGTCATTCTGCACGTTCTTGTCAGCCATTAACTCAGTGCGTGGATAGGCATGCCATTCGCCCCATGTGCCTAAAAGCCCTGCCGTGATGAATCCAATTCTTGCGTCACCGTCGTATCGTTTGCCTAGCTCTGCAATAAACCGAGTGAGCATAGTGCGTAGAGAACGATTGGAATAATCAGGTGTTCGAACTTTCTTTGGTGGAAAAGGAGCAGTATTTGTATTGTTCCATTCGGTTACCCGAAGCCCTTTTTTGATGAGGTATTCTGGGATTCCCTTTTCTTTACCCGGGTATTCCATCCAGACGCGAAAAATCGTTTGCTTGTGCCGGCTGGCAATATCATCAAGCAGGTATTCGAGTGGTTCCCAATTGTAAATGTTTTCACCTACAACTAAGTCACTCAATGCAAGGTAATTAAATTCCATGCTATTGGGAAATCGGTCGGACGCGGGTCGAGCGTACGGTACCAATCCCTTGAGTGGGTTCAGTGCCGGTGCTGGTGAATACCCCAATGTCGTTTGTGCGTATACCGGTGTTATTGATTGCTGGCAGATGAAGAATGCGATAGCGACAAGAAGCAGTGAAATACGAATACGCCACAAAATCATTGTTCGTAAAAGATTGGGAAGTTAGTCTTTATGGAATGAA
Source organism: Planctomycetaceae bacterium (assembly GCA_003509235.1). Classification (GTDB taxonomy): domain Bacteria; phylum Planctomycetota; class Planctomycetia; order Pirellulales; family UBA1268; genus UBA1268. The sequence goes on along the minus strand of DONH01000107.1, from coordinate 4,823 downwards.
TTTTATATGACTAGTTCTTGGTTATGCTATGGGCTAAATATTATTTCGACTGAAATGGCTTGGTTTGCGTACGGATGAAATCACTGACTGCGCAGTTCTTTCTCATGAAAGAACCTGGAATTCATTGGTCTGATCCCGCCTGCTAATCTTCCAAAAAATTCTTTACACAGAATTAAATAAGTCAATCAATTTGCCGAGTTGTAAACTACTTTTCCTCGAACGATCGTTTGAAGAGGCGAGATCTCACGAATCTCATCAACCGGCACAGTCATAAAGTCACGATCGAGCACGACGAGATCAGCCCACTTACCGACCTCAATGCTACCTAAATCATTTTCTTTGAATAATAGAAAACGTTGTTTCTAGTATGGGCAGTTAACGCTGCTTGACGAGACACCGTGTTTTTAATTGATTGTTTATTTGGGAAAACTTTTCCACTGGTAACCCACCATAATGAATGGGAGGGATTGATAGTCGAAACAACAGTAGAGTCAGATCCAAGTCCCCAAATGATACCGCTGTCCTGTATTGATGCGATTGGAGGGGAATCACGATTATCCATCGCTGGCTTTGCTGTTTTATTATGAACCGCAATCGTAAGCCCAAGTTCTTTTGCTCGCTCTATGCTATTATTTAAAGTAAGTCACAGTGTGCAATTGTCTAACGAAAATCTTTCATCAAGTGGTCTTTGTCAATTACCTCGGCGTTATCAAGAATTCGACTTGCTGTCAAATCTTGCATCGCGTGTTCGTGAATATGCCAGCCGCCCTCAGCTGCATATAAAGCAATTCTCTGAAATTGCTGTCAGACATCATCATAAAGACTCACCCGCATTGAACTGTCATGCAATGGGTTGTAGGTGTGCTCACCAATACCAATAAGCCCAAACCAGTCATTGTTGGACCTTGGTTTTGAAGATTTGATGAACGTCAGAGCTTCGTTGACTTCTAAAGGATTATCTGCTCGATATCGTAAAGAATAAAAAACTCGGACAGTCAATTCGTCTTGGTCAGCAAGAGTCTTGACGGGGTCGAAGTTGCCGTCGGTTGATCGTCCGACGTCATAAACAGTGGTAAGTCCATGGCTATTGAGAACAGAGTTAAATAGAACGATGTCTTCAATACGCTCACTTTCGGATCGACTTGGAACATACGTTGTGGCCTGGTTGATGATGGTTCTTGCACCCCCAGATCGACGAGATGAACTGCGCCCAGTTTGCGAACGTCCGCCGCTTGATCGATTAGAACGGCGTTGCGTATTAGGAAAGTTGTTTTGCTGCCTACTTTCTCGACCACTATCGTTTTTCGATCATGCTAATTCTTGTTCGGCCAAGCTATTCATATAGGCTTTGCTGTATGATTTTTGAATAAACATAGGATTTTCAGGCGCTGCGGCATCAAGTTCTTCGGTTGTAAATCCTCCTGGTGTGTCAGCAAACTGCTGCTCATTCCAACCACCAAGCACGAATACCCATTGCCCTGGATCAATTTCTTTTGCCCTTTGACTAACTATATTGAGTGCTTTTTTCAAGATGTTACGCCGTCTATTCTGGCTTCAAAACGCCACCTCGAAGCGCCTCGCATGTAGTGCATATGATTGTCGATGAGGCCGGGAATAACAGTATGACATTCAAGATCACATTGATTTGATTGGCTTTCAGAGAGGTTGAGAATTTCAGCATTACCTCCGACGGCAATAATGCGTTCGTCAAAAATCACGATTGCCTCGGCTACTGAAAACTGTGGGTCTACGGTAAGAATTTTTCTATTAAAAAATAGTATCGGGGGGATTCGTGGCCGCGGCGACACTGGCAATAGAAATGCACAGAAAAGTAGACGCTTTCAGTAGATAAATCATTACTTCGACAAATCCAGTGTATGAGATCGTCAGGTATTGAACGTGTGTCGCTGAGTAGAGGGCTGCTGTGTCTTGGTGTCAATAAGCTGAGCACCAAGTAGATCCCCAGTTTTGATTTACCCTAGGCTGCGATCCGTCCAGACATGTTCCACACAGATGTGGGGAGAACGTTGTTTTTTGAGGTTTGTAGAGTGGATGCTGATGGTTATATTTTGACCATAAATTGCAGCTCTATCATGTAAAAGTTCTTAGACGGGATATGTATAATAGTCGGTTAAAACCGATAAAAATCATGTTCTCAAGCAGATTGTTGATGAAATCAGATCATCAAAGCCTAAAAAATTTAAACTGGATCGTTTCCTTACATTTCTCTTGTATACACTTACATATATAAAGTTAAGTAGGCGGTGCCAGCAAATTGCCAGCTAACCAGTATTTTCTTACCCGAAACTGAATTGAAAAGGAGTAGTGATGACTGACGAAGCAATGCCCTCAATTGCAATTTTTTACGGATCCAGTACTGGCAATACGCAAGATGCTGCTGAGAAGATAAAAGGTGAGCTTGGTGATTTTGTAAGTCATATGGCTGATGTCGTAGACAGTGATCCAGCCGATTTAGAAAAATATGACATTCTTCTACTCGGCGTGTCCACTTGGAACATCGGTGAAATGCAAGAAGATTGGGATACGTTCATTCCAAATATGTCTGATTTGAATCTTTCGGGTAAAAAAGTTGCCTTTTTTGCGATGGGTGACCAGGCGGGGTATCCAGATAATTTTCTTGATGCAATGGGTCAGCTTTGGAAAGTTGTGAAAGAATTAGGTGAACCCGAATTGGTCGGAGTTTGGCCAACAGAAGGATATGAGTTTGATGCATCCGAAGGGCTCTTTGATGAAAGTCACTTCTTTGGCCTCGGTCTTGATGAAGAAAATCAATCTGAAATGCACGATGAAAGAATAAGTGCATGGCTGGTTAAAGTCTTAACAGACTGCAAGCTGATACCGGCATAACGGCCTTAATATTTTTGGCAGGCGTGAGGGAAAACAATAGTTAGCTACTCCCTTACTTTCTGCATTTACATCCAGAAAGCGGCTGTAGATGCATACGAACTCTTTGTATTTACTGGCTATCTCATTGGACTTGAAAAGACAGGCTGTCGTAGATGAATTTTCTATTTGAATGGTTAGCCAAAAAATCATTTATACGTGAGTCACTCATGACTACGGATGTATCAGAGATGAAAAGTCCATATTTGCTTAAGCCCCAAGGGGCATGTAGGCGTCTCTATTTACTTGCTTTTGCGTTGTTGCAATGCCTAGTTGCTAGCGGACATGCTCTCTGTTCTGAAACAATTCTCTTGCAACCCTTAGCTATTCCTGTTTCAAGCTTTGGTGCTGTCGCTGTCAAAGATTCAATTTTTGTTTTTGGCGGTCATACAGCACCTGTACATGAATGGTCAAAAATGGCAGTGACTGGGAAATTTTTTGCAATGGATCTGGGAGCTGAACAGCCTAAGTGGCATCCCTTGGAATCAGAGCAAGCCTTACAAGGTATGAATATTGTTGCGTATGAGGGCAACATTTATCGCATTGGAGGTATGGAGCCACGAAATGAGACCGGAAAGGCAGCAGACAACTACTCTGTTTCAACCGTTTCGCGATTTAATTTAAAGAAACAAAAATGGGAGCCATTCAAATCACTCCCAGAACCCAGGTCTTCCCACGATGTCATTCTGCACAACGGAGTGATTTACATTGTTGGTGGCTGGGACATGCGGGGTGAATATGAAGGTGAATATTGGTGTGACACAGTATCGTTCATTGACCTTAAAGACATTGAATCTGAGTGGCAGACGATGAAACAACCCTTTATGCGGCGTGCTTTAATTGCAGCATCTTTTGAAGATGGCATTTGGGTGTTAGGTGGTTTTACAGATGAGGATGAGATCACACGAGAAGTTAATGTTTTCGATATTGAAAACAAATCGTGGACCTTAGGCCCTCAACTCCCAGAGGGTCAATTTAACGGCTTTGCATCGGCAGCTTGTGTTTTTGAAAACCAGCTTATTGTGAGCGTTGCTGATGGAAAAGTTCTTAAGCTTTCTAAAGATCGTAAGGACTGGCAAGTTATCGCGGAGACGGATCCTCGTATTGTTCATCGAATGGTTTCCGTTACTGACGGTGTTGTTTTACTTGGAGGTGCCAATGGTGGCCATAATCTTGACACGGTTGAACTCATTAAGGTTCCATAGAACCAGACGAGAATCAATTGTTTGGCATCTTATTTTGGGAATAATTTTTTGGTCGATTGTGACGCTTTCTAAGACTGGTGCTGAGGAGCTTCAATGGCCATCGTTTCTAGGAGCGGGCAAATCTTCCATTGAGGCAGATTCCCTACCAATTACTTGGGGCGTGAAACAGAACAAAGCTTGGGAAGTAGATCTTCCTGGCCACGGGCAATCTAGTCCGGTCGTTTTTGGTAACCACATATTTGTGACAGCTATTTCAGGAGACATGAAGGACTTGAATCATGTGTTAATGCTGAATCTGCAGACGGGATCTCAAGAATGGATGTTTACAAAGCCAACAACTAACAAAGCCAAAAATAGTGTCTATATCAGCCGAGCTGCTCCGACTCCTACTGTGGACAAAGACGGTCTCTATGCGTTCTTTGAAAGTGGTGACATTCTCGCTCTTACATTTTCTGGTGATGAGATTTGGAGCCGCTGCCTCACCGATACATATGGACCTATTCAAAGTGAGTTCGGTATTGCTGCGTCTCCCGTCCAACACGAAGACAGATTAGTTTTCTTAGTCGATAACGACTCAAAGTCATATTTAGTAGCTCTTTCTAAAAAAGATGGTCATACGATTTGGTGCTCCACGCGTGCGAACCGGATCAGCTGGTCTTCACCTGCCATAGTTACACTTGACGATACAGTACAAATTATTTGTAGCTCTGCAGG
>DONH01000083.1 GCA_003509235.1 Planctomycetaceae bacterium | reverse complement strand
ATTGGTGATGCGATTAGCGAAAATCAGTATCGGAAGCCACCAGCCTCGCCATAGCATGTGGTTACTATTCTCTTCTTCCATCAGGAAAGATAAGACGATGAATCTTGTTGTTTTAGACGGGTACACAACGAACCCTGGTGACTGTTCCTGGGACCCGGTTGCAAAGTTTGGTAGTCTCGACATATTTGAGCGTTCAGCAGTTCAGGAAATTCAACAACGGGCATTGAATGCAGAGGTTGTACTTACGAACAAGACACTAATATCAGCGAAGATTCTTGCCGAACTTCCACATCTTAAGCTGATTTGTGTACTCGCTACGGGAGTGAATGTGGTCGACCTCGAGGCTGCTCAGGCTCGCGGGGTCACCGTCTGTAATGTTCCAGGGTACAGCACGCCAAATGTTGCACAGGCGGTATTCGCTTTATTGCTTGAGTTAACCAATCAGACAGCCCTTCACGCTACTGAAGTTCGAGCTGGTGCCTGGTCTTCTTGTCCAGACTTTTGCTTCTGGCGAGGTGAGTTGGTTGAGCTTGACGGTCGGACGCTTGGACTCATCGGGTATGGCGCAATTGGTAAGGCGGTTGCTGCTGTTGGCCAGGCATTGGGAATGAATGTTCTCGCTGCCCGCCGGAAAAGCAGTGGAACTCCAGAAGGTGTGACATATGCTGACGTCGACACCATTTTTCGTGAAAGCGATGTTGTCTCCTTACATTGCCCGCTTACGGCGGAAACCAAAGAACTCGTCAATGCAACGCGGCTTGCTGAAATGAAGTCAACTGCATATCTCATTAACACATCGCGGGGTGGCGTCATTCATGAACAGGATCTCGCCGACGCATTGAATGAAGGGAGAATAGCAGGTGCAGGTCTCGATGTGCTTTCGGTCGAACCACCTCCTGCATCGAATCCACTACTGGCTGCAAAGAATTGTCTTATTACTCCTCACATCGCTTGGGCTAGTCGTGCTGCTCGCCAACGGCTTATTGCAGCAACGGCAGAAAATATTCGAGGGTTTGTTGATGGTACGCCACAGAATGTGGTGGCGTAACTTTTTCACAATTGAAAGTTCATTCACCGATAATTTTCACAAGAACACGCTTTTGTCGATGGCCGTCGAATTCGCCGTAGAAAATCTGTTCCCATGGGCCGAAGTCAAGCGTGCCATTCGTTATGGCAACAACGACTTCTCTCCCCATGACCTGGCGTTTCATGTGCGCGTCTGCATTATCTTCGCCAGTTCGATTGTGATCGTAAACCTCTGGGCTGGCGTTAAACGGAGCGAGCTCTTCTAGCCATTGTTTATAATCATTATGTAAGCCAGTTTCGTCGTCGTTGATAAAGACACTTGCCGTGATGTGCATTGCATTCACCAGGCAGAGTCCTTCCTGGATTCCTGACTCAGTCACAAGATCGGTGACGGTCGATGTGATGTTCTCGAATCCCATTCTGGCTGGAATAGTGAAGGTAAGATGGCGGGTTAATGATTTCATGACAGTCTCTTAGGAAAAAAGTGTTTGTGTCTGTTTGAGTCGGTCTTCATCGGAAAGGTCTGTTGGTTTGGAAGTGAGGGTTTGTGTGGTCCTCTCGCAGGTGGTGATGCCGTTCTGGACGAGTTTGGGATAGATACTCGTCTGGATGAATGTCCTTCCCATGGTATTTTATGCGAGACGATTTGTGTAACAGCTTTTGGCAGAAAGAAAGCCAAGGAGAAGAAAGATGGACGTTGAGCGAGTGAAATATTTGATCTGGGCTGCCGATGTGGATCGCGCCGTGGCTTTCTATGAAACACTCTTCGGTGCAAAAGTGACGCGAAAAAATCCTGCTGTTACAGATCTTGATATTTGTGGAGCGACTGTTGGCATTCACAGTGGAGGCGAAGGGAAACGCACCTGGACCGGCCTAAGTTTTCAGGTAGCTGATGTGGTCATCGGAGCGGCTGAAGTAATTTCTGCTGGCGGTATCCTGACGCACGAGCCTCGGGAAGAAAATGGTGAGCCTCCTCATCTCGCGATGTGCGCTGACACTGAAGGTAATGAGTTTATGCTCTCACGCAAGCGAAGTTAGCGGCTGATGTCGAGGCAGACAAGAGTATCTTCATTACGGAGAAAGAGATGTCCTTGGGCGATTGCAGGAAGCGCTCGAATCGTTCCCGGGAGCGGTTGGCTTTGCCCGAGTACTGTCATGGCTTGAGGTGAGACGTCAAGGAGAGCAACGTCTCCATTGGTTTTTACAGCGAGTACTTTGTTGTCTGCTGCGAGCAGGTTCCCATAACCAAAATTCTCCTCTCGCCAGACAGTCTTTCCTGTTAATGAATCAATGCACGTCATTGCGCCAGGTGGTCCGTCATCTCGGCCATCAATACAGTACAGGTGATTCTCGCGAAGAATTGGTGTGCAGTATTGGCTGGCAAGGCTGTCGGTGCCGGACCATTGAGGAGTTACTTCCGTCTTTGTAAACGCGGCACAAACGGATCCGATTCCATACGATGCAGTGACAAAAAGACGATAGCCGCCGTCGGGGGCTTTCCAGGTAAGAGGCGTAGCGGCGTTGACCGTTGGACCGCGCATGCCAAATGGAAAAGACCAGCCGATAGTTCCACTTGTGGGGTCAATAAGAAGGCATTGGTATCGTGTGACAACAACCGCATGCTGTTTTTTATTGAGCACGACCGATGATGGGGCAGCATAACTTGCTGGTTCATCTGTTGTTTCCCAGACAACATTGCCAGTAGTCAATTCGAAGCCAACGACACCTGCTCCTTTTCGGCCACCGATATTAACAACAACATAGTTATCAATCACAAGAGGGCTCGATCCCGAGCCAAAATACCCTTCGCCTGCATCAAGCTCTTCGTGCGTCCGGTTCTGCCACATCACTTCACCTGTTTGTGCATTGAGGCATGTCAGCATTCCTTGCGTTCCGAATGTGATAACTCTGTTGTTGGAAACTGTCGGTGTGCAGAGAGGACCATCACCACCACCTACCTGAGGTCGAAAACGAGTTGGGTGATTGGCTTTCCAAATAACTTCTCCGGTTGCGGCATCAAGTGCTTCAGTAATCTCTTGATTATCAATTCGGTGGAAAAGGAAGGCTTTTCCGTCGACTACGGAGATACCGGCGTACCCACTGCCAACCGGCCGACGCCAAACTTCTTGTGGGCCAGTTGCTGGCCATCTGCTAACTAGTCGTTCGTCAGGATCGGCAATGCCGGTTCGATGCGGGCCGAGAATCTGCGGCCAATCGCCAGCTTCTGCCGCCTGTAGAAAAAAACAAAGAATTACAGCGGTCGCCTGCAATGTCGTTGGTGTCGAAAAAATAGTATTACGAATGAAATGCATCAATGAAATGTCTCACGTTGAAAAAGAACCAAATCCGTTATTTATGAGATCATACGGGAGATTGAGTATCATGTCCTACCGGGACCGTAAGCAGTCAGGACAAACAGAGTGAGAAAAATAGCATGTTTTTAACGTTGAGCCGCTGGAATCGTGTGTCAAAGAAAGTCTGTTGTCTTTTAGGCATCTTTCTGAGTGTGACGGCAATACCTGTGATTGCATGCTCCAGAGTTCTTTATCGGGGTCCAGGCGATACGGTTGTAGTCGGACGCACCATGGACTGGGAACAGTCGTTGGAGGTGAATCTGTGGGCGTTTCCTGCGGGGCTTGAGCGGGATGGAAACGCAGGTGCTCGGTCACTCAAGTGGACGTCAAAATACGGCAGTGTTGCTGCGACCTGTTATGACAAGCTTGTGGCTGATGGCATGAATGAGAAGGGGCTCGTGGTCAATGTTCTCTATCTCTCAAGTAGTGTCTATCCGCAGTTTGATGGGACTCGGCCTTCCCTCTCAATTGGAGCCTGGGCACAGTACGTGCTTGACACCTTTGCGACAGTCGATGAAGCAGTAACGGTTCTCAAGGACGAACCCTTTCAGCTTGGTGTATTGATCATGCCTGGGGGACATGCAGGGACGGTACACCTCTCTATTGCTGATGCAACTGGCGACTCTGCCATTTTTGAATACATTGATGGCAAACTGGTTGTTCATCATGGAAAACAGTACAGTGTGATGACCAACGATCCACCATATGATCAGCAGTTGGCGCTTAATGGCTATTGGCAGGAAGTAGGTGGGAACATTATGTTGCCAGGAACAGAACGGCCCGCTGATCGTTTTGTCAGGGCAAGCTACTATCTCGGAGAAGCGCCGCAGACATCTGATGAGAGAGAGCAGATTGCCAGCGTGTTCTCGATTATTCGGAATGTGTCGGCGCCGATTGGTGCAGTACATGACGGGCAGCCAAACGTAGCAGCAACGTTATGGCGGATTGTGGCTGATCAGAAACGCCGCACGTACTACTTTGAACTGACAGATACACCGAATATTTTCTGGGTCGATCTTTCAGAGCTTGATCTGTCTGTAGGGCAGCCTATGCGGATGCTTGCTGTCGAGGGTGCACCAGTGATGGCAGGAGAAGTTTCTGACCGTTTTGAAGAACAGACCGGTTTTGAGTTCATGGTTGGCAGTGACCCAGGGGCATAAAAATGAGCCTGTGAACGAGGTGGCTCTGAACGTTCTTTGACAGGATTCACACGCCAAATGTGTTACTTCAGCAATGTGAGGGTAATGGAAATGCGGCTTCAATGTGTTGTCTTCAGTTTCATACTGTGCTGGAGCACTTTTCAGTGGGAGAGTGTGCTCGCTACAGAAGTCCAACGGAAACCGAATGTTGTCATCCTGTTCATTGATGATCTCGGATACGGTGACCTTGCGTGTTTTGGGAATAAAAGAATTCCGACGCCTCATATAGATAGCCTTGCGGCCGATGGTGTCCGGTGCACCATGTCATACATCACGAATCCGCCATGTTCGCCGAGTCGTTGCGCTTTGATGACGGGGATGTACGCCCAACGATTTGGGAAATCAGGAATGGCACGGGGACTACCCATACCTGCCGATCATCCAACGTTGGCTGAATTGATGAGAGACGCAGGGTACGTCACTGGGCAGATTGGCAAGTGGGATATCGGCTCTGTTGGGCAGGGTCCCCATGAGCGTGGCTTCATGGAAGTCGCCAAAGACCCACCAGGAACGCAGTACATACGAGAAACACAGGATGGAGGCAAAGCCTATCTGACGGATCTCAACGGCGACTCCATGGTTGAGTTTGTTGATCGAAACGCAGGGCACCCATTCTTCTTGTATTTTTCACCACTCGCGGTTCATTCGAAGGTTAAAGAGACACCACAACGGTACAGAGATCGTATTCCAGGTGGCGACGGCACCGCCTATGAAGGTGCTGTTGTTGCTGTTGATGACGCTGTTGGAAAACTTCTTTCTGCTTTACGAAAGCACGGTATTGAGCAAGAGACACTCATTCTGATTACCGGTGATAACGGAGCGAATATTACCGAGGGTGGAACGTCTGAGCCATATAGAGGAGGGAAAGGAAAATACACACAACAAGAGGGTTGGGTGCATACACCAACAGTAATCACATGGCCTCATAGAATACCTGCTGGCAAGACATATTCGGGATTAATGGGAACGATTGATTTTTACGCAACTGTCACTGCGGCTGCTGGCCTCAATCTGCCTGCTCGCTGTGATGGGATAAACCTCCTGCCGTTTCTTTCCGGTGATCTTCAAGGAGACGCACACAAGTACCTGTTTTGGCATAATGCCGACCCGACGGATGCGCCTCGACGAAACATTTATGCGGTGCGTTGGAAAGATTGGAGATTGATTAAGACGGACGGCGTATGGACTCTGTTTGACCTGATACATGATCCGAAAGAAACACAAGATGTTGCCAAAGAACATCCAGATGTTGTGAAGAATATGGTTGAGCAGTACGACAACTTTGTTGACTTACTGCCGCCCCTGAAACCAAGCGCTGATTACAAAGGAGGCGGATCTGTGCCTAAGGGTTGGGGGTGGGAGATTGGCACTGGAGGTGTGTTTCCAGCGGTTCAGTGACAGCATGATGTACATGCCCTTGTGAACATGCAGGAAACGTTCAAAATTGAGTCAAAGTCTTTGTTGGTACATTCAGGTGAACAAAGGTGTCAGGAGTCGTG
>DONH01000444.1 GCA_003509235.1 Planctomycetaceae bacterium | reverse complement strand
AAAGTGGATAGATCATAATAATCCGGTCTGCCACTTTATGAGCAGTTGTCATGTCGTGAGTGACTACGACATTTGTTGTTTCTGGTCTTTGGTGGACTCGTAAAATAAGTTCATTTATGACGTCACCCATGATTGGGTCGAGCCCCGTAGTTGGCTCATCGTAGAGAACCAGCTGTGGGTCCAGTGCCAGTGCTCGCGCAAGGCCGGCACGCTTTCTCATGCCGCCAGACAGTTCAACCGGTTTCTTGGTCAGTACCGCTCGTGGTAGGCCAACCTCTGCTACAAGTTCAGCAACAATTTTTGCTATTTCATCTTCATCAAGTTGAGTATGTTCACGCAGAGGGAATGCTATGTTATCGGCAATTGTAGCGCTATCAAAAAGAGCAGCACCCTGAAAAACAAACCCGTAGCGTGTCCGGAGATGGGCAAGTTCACGTTCGGTCATCACAGCTAAAGAGGTGTCCTCGAATCGTATATCTCCTTTGGTTGGCTGTATAAGCCCGATCATTGTTTTTAAGAGTACAGTTTTTCCACATCCGCTCTCGCCAAGAATGACAAGAGTTTCGCCAGAGGCAAGTTCGAGAGAAATGTCACGCAAAACCTGCTGGTCACCAAAGGTTATTGAAAGCGCATCAATGAAAAGCAGTGGTTCTGCAGTTGTTGCTTCTTGTGTCGGTGCATCGATAGCGGAAGTGGTCATCGTAAGGTTTTTTATGGAATGTCGGTTGTTTAAAGAAGGCTTCGAGGACCTTCAGGCCGTAAGTAGTCCTGTACGTTGTTCAGTCCAATGCCCAAGAAAAGATCGAGTACAAGAATGAGAACAAATGAGTGCACAAAAGCATTTGTGGCAGCCCGGCCAACTCCCTGTGCGCCATGGTCGCAATGAAAGCCATGGTGGCAACTGACTAAAGCAATCGCCGCACCAAAAAAGAAGCTTTTGAAAATTCCCATAAAAAAATCAAAGGAATCGATATACGCTCGAGAATTTGCCCAATAGTGGTGATAATCAATACCAAGGATGGCATGTGAATAGACATAGCCACCGAGTACACCCATGAAATCAGCCATGATCGTAAGCGCAGGAATGAGTACAAGACAGCCTAGAAAGCGAGGGACAACGAGATAGTAAATTGGGTTTGCCCCCATGCTTTCAAGGGCATCAATTTGTTCTGTAACGCGCATCGTGCCTAATTCTGCAGCCATGGCACTCCCAACCCGTCCAGCAAGCATTGTTGCTGCGAGTACTGGGCCGAGTTCACGAATAAGGGAAAGATTAATTACAGAACCAAGTCGTGTTTGCAGGCCAAGCGCTTTGAATTGGGCATAGCTCTGGACGGCCAAGACCATTCCGATGAAAAGGCCGGTAAGTGCTATGACAGGGAGTGACAAAACGCCAATCTGGTAGAAGCTTGGCATCAACACGTCTCGTCGTTGACGACGTGCAAATAACCACCCAACGGTTCGTAAAGCAAAAAGAGTTACATCACCAATGCCAGCAACCGCTGTGATTGCCATGTCACCGACATCAGCGACTCTATTCGCAAACCAGCCAGTGACATTGTCAGCGGTCTGTTCTGATTGTGGGATGGCAGTTGAATTCATAAATACAGACCTTCACCGCGGTGGCGGCACTCCTTGCGGATTAGATCGGCTAGAAGGACCTGGTACCTTGAACCGTTTAGGAAGAGGTTGCGGGCTTTGCGGGCTTTTGGAAAAATCCAAAGGACGCAGCATCACAAAAGAGCTCTCCGACAGAAGGCTGTGATGTCATAAAAGCTATGTATTTGAATCGTACAGAGAGTTCGTCATGCCAGAACGGCTCTGAAAGCATTTGGTGGTCTTTTTCTCAACTGGTCGATTCGTCTGAAGATCCTGCGGCTACCGGTTCGGCAGTTACGATCCCATGAAAAACCAGCTGCTTCTTTCCAGCCACTTCTTTGCAGTCCACTTGAATGGTGTCTTTTCCTTCAAATTCACCTTTCAGCAGTTCCTCTGAAACAGGATCTTCGATGTAGTTCTCAAGTGCACGTCGAAGAGGTCTCGCTCCGAAATCGGTATCAGAGCCTTTCTTAATGAGAAACTGCTTCGACTCATCGGTAAGTTCGAGTTTAAGACCACGCTCGAGTAGTCGTTCCCGGACTTTTGCAAGTTCAATATCAATCACCTCTTTTAGGTTTTCAACCGTAAGGTGATGGAAGACTATGAGATCGTCGAGGCGATTAATAAACTCTGGACGGAAAACCTTCTCAATTCGTTCATTGACCCGGGCTTTCATGCTTTCATACCCACTGTCGTCCTCGGGCTTCTGGAAACCGAAGGCAGATTCATTCTTGATTGCCTCGGCTCCTGCATTGGTTGTCATGATGAGAATTGTATTTCGGAAGTCAACATTTCTCCCAAAGGAGTCAGTGAGTCGACCTTCTTCCATCACCTGAAGAAGCATGTTGAAGACGTCTGGGTGTGCTTTTTCAATTTCATCAAGAAGAACAACCGCATAGGGACGGCGACGAATTTTTTCAGTGAGTTGGCCTCCTTCTTCGAAACCAACGTATCCAGGAGGAGCACCAACGAGCCGACTGACATTGTGCTTTTCCATGTACTCACTCATATCAATTGATATAAGTGCGTCATCATCTCCGAACATAAACTCAGCAAGTGCTTTGGCTAAGAGGGTTTTCCCAACGCCTGTTGGACCAGCTAAAACAAAGCAACCAATTGGGCGCTTGGGGTCTTTAAGCCCCGAACGACTTCGGCGAACAGCCTTAGAAATGCTTTTGATTGCCGCATCTTGCCCGATCACTCGCTTGTGAAGCGAATCTTCCATTTCCATTAATCGCTGGCTGTCCTCTGTGGACATTCTTGTCAACGGAATGCCAGTCATCTTCGAAACAACCTCAGCAACAACTTCCTCGTCAACAACACCATCAGCCTCGCGAGATTTTTCTCGCCACTCTTTGGTCATTTGCTGCTTTTTCTTCTTTAATTTGTCAGCCTGATCGCGCAGTGCGGCTGCTTTTTCAAAATCTTGGTTGGCAACAGCCTCCTCTTTTTCCTTGTTTAGGCGATCGACTTCCGCGTCAATTTCCTTGAGGTCTGGTGGACGTGTCATTGCCTTCAACCTCACTCGTGCTCCAGCTTCATCTATTACATCAATTGCTTTATCAGGAAGCGCACGGCCGGTGATATATCGACTGGAGAGTTCTACTGACGCTTCAAGGGCGTCATCAGTAATAGACACTCTATGATGACTTTCGTAACGGTCTCGCAGTCCCTTGAGGATTTCTACTGCCTCTTTTTTCGATGCGGGTTCCACCATGACAAGCTGGAAACGCCTATCGAGCGCCGAATCTTTTTCAATGTACTTGCGATATTCATCGAGCGTGGTTGCCCCAATACACTGGATTTCACCACGAGCAAGGGCTGGCTTAAGTACATTGGAGGCGTCAATGGCCCCTTCTGCTCCCCCAGCTCCAACAAGTGTGTGGAGTTCGTCAATAAATAGGATGGTATTTTTAGCACGTCGGACTTCGTTCATGACGGCCTTAATTCGCTCTTCAAACTGACCGCGATATTTCGTACCAGCGACCATCATCGCCAAGTCGAGAACCACAATTCTTCGTTCGGCAAGAAGTTCGGGAATATTCCCTTCGATAACTCGTTGCGCAAACCCTTCGACAATTGCAGTTTTTCCAACACCAGCTTCCCCAATCAGCACGGGGTTATTTTTTGTCCGTCGGCAGAGGATCTGGATGGCCCGTTCGATTTCATGCTCTCGGCCAATAACGGGATCAAGTTTCCCTTGTTTTGCTAATTCGGTCAGGTCACGGCCAAATGAATCTAGGGCAGGGGTTTTGCTCTTACCACTTTTTGTGGGAGCGTCACTGCCTCCGCCACCAGCGCCAGCCATCTGGCGACCACTCATGCCAGCCCTGTCACTTCCTTCGTCCATGCCATGTCCAAGAAGATTAAGAACTTCTTCGCGAACATCTTCAAGTTTTAGCCCAAGATTCATAAGGACTTGAGCAGCGACACCTTCTTGTTCACGGAGTAGTCCGAGCAAGATATGCTCAGTGCCAACGTAATTGTGATTCAGGTTTCGTGCCTCTTCCATTGAATATTCAATGACTTTCTTGGCACGGGGTGTCTGTGGCAATTTGCCCATCGTGACCATGTCTGGCCCACTCTGTACAAGTTTTTCCACTTCGAGACGAATCTTACGAAGGTCGACGTCAAGGTTTTTTAAAACATTAGCGGCAACCCCACTACCTTCTTTAATCAAACCGAGCAGGACGTGTTCGGTTCCGATGTATTCGTGATTAAACCGCTGGGCTTCCTGATTAGCCAGTTGCATTACTTTACGGGCACGGTCTGTGAAACGCTCGTACATAAAACTTCCCTTTGTGACTGCTCAACCGTGGTACACGCAAATGCTGTACCTGCCATTCCGGCAGAGGCGGAACCCGATTTCCACCGTTTTCAATCTAATGCAAAATTCACGCCAACCGAAGGTAAAAAAATTATCAATAGCATCGCTTAGCAAATCTCTCGTTGGTATTGTAGGGATAGCTCACGATACTGTCTCCTACACATCCATGTTTCACGGCGGTTTAGGACTGAAATAGCTCAATGGCTATTAAAAATCCACCGATGAGTGTCATTTTGGTTACCTGCCAAGGGCTTGCCGTTCCCTTGAGAGTTCTACGTTTGTGCCACCCAATCTGTTTGATTGAGAATCATGCCACTTTACGACGGTGCGGATTCACATTCGAGTCTACGTCGGTATTCGTGTCTATTTCTTCAGAATTCTCTTGAAGATCACGTTTGATCAGTGAAAGTTCGTGGCGAATCGCGTACTCCCATGGCTTCCCACTGTCACTCCGTTCAAGTTTTTCGAGTGATTTTTTTGCCTCGACAAAACGGCCGACCCTTCGCAGGAGTGTGCCAAAGAGCAGCTGTGCCTCGCCATCTGTTGGCGAAAGTGTGAGAATTGTCTGAAGTTTTGTTTCTGCCTGAAGCCAATCTGCAGCGAGATAGGCATCTCGTGCTTCAATAAACAACTGGTCGGTGACCTCGTCTCGGGAACTGATAAGAGGTTGTGGAAAAGTGGACATTGCTGAGACCGTTGAAACAATCCAAATAATCGCTGTCGCAGTCCAAATACCAAAAGTCATCTCTAGATCGATAAAACTCGTCCA
>DONH01000259.1 GCA_003509235.1 Planctomycetaceae bacterium | reverse complement strand
AGGCCAATCTCAGCAGCCCGACCTGTATACTTTAATGAAGTAACAGATGCAGCCCCCGTACCGCCAGGGTTGCCAGCAATATTTATGATGTCAGCCCCAGCTTTCGCAACACCAACTGCAATCGTACCGATGCCCTCCGAGCTTACAAGTTTGACAATCACACGAACTCGGGCAGCCTTAGCGTCATGAATCAGTTGTCCAAGATCTTCAATCGAATACGTGTCATGATGAGGAGGTGGACTTATGAGTTCAACGTTAGGTGTACCGCCTCGCGCAGCCGCTATCTCTAAAGTTACTTTTGGTCCTGGCAACTGACCGCCTTCGCCTGGCTTTGCCCCTTGACCAATTTTTATTTCGATCTCTTCTAAATTAGGGTCAGCCAAATATCCTGCCCAAACCCCAAAACGGCCGCTAGCAAATTGCTTAATTCGGCTAGCACGAATCGTGCTATACCTTGAAATATGTTCGCCGCCCTCTCCAGAATTTGACATTGCGCCGACCATATTTGTGCCGTGAGCAACGGCTTCATGAGCCGCCGCTACAAGAGCACCGTGTGACATTGCACCAGACGCTAAACGAGGTGTAATCTCAGAAGCAGGTTGAACTTTTCTCAAATCGATCGAAGTGGGCGCTGAACGAATGCCTGCCAAAAAATTAACAGCAGAATCACTAGCACATACAATCAACGCTTCAGGCAATAAATCATATTTGATCTCTTGGTTACCAAAAATATTAACAAGTGCCTCACCGAGTGATTGCAAACGTTCATCTGTATTTGCATTAACACCGATGAAGCTTATTTTGAATTCCCCATGTTTCAATTGCTGACATTTCAGTCCCCGGATATGAAATTCATGGTTTCCAAATTGATCATATTTTGCAAGAGCTTGCTGCAAATCTTCTGTTCGCGTTAACACGGAAAAATCTGCTGGAAAATCAAGTACGTCTCGGAGCGCAGATGGACGTAGCTTCCTTTCGCCGGCCATCATCCGAACAAAATTCCTATAAGCAGCAGTAATCCTAAACTTATCGATTTGCTCAACTGTTAATTTTTCGAAATTAGTGTTTGAATAACTTTTTTCATCAAGGCCAAATGCATCATCTAGCTGCCGCAAGGTCATCAAACGTAGCGCATTTTCATGTTCTTCAGAAAAACTATCGTTCATTGCTCCTTCGATTTCAGTGTTCGAAATAGCATCAACCACTGCAGCCTTGTTTTTCTCATTACCATTCAGTTTCGCTGTAGAAAAAGAAATTTCTTCCTCGGTCATATCGACAAAACCACGGACTGCCATAGAGCCATAGCTATGCCCAGCGCCTTCTGAACGTTCCTTGAATAATCCCAAAATTGGAATATCTTTTTCTTCCGTTACGCTTTGAGCCCGCTGATGCCAATCAGCAGTAGACTTTGCTAGTGTTTCATATCGCACACCGCCCACCGGTGACACCATGTTTGGAAAATATTTTTTAAATACTGGGTCACTTGTGTCTAAAAAATTTGGCTCAAAAAATTCTCCGCCCGAGTAACTCTCTACCGTACATAGACCAACTTTACCCATAGTCTTCATTAATGCTTTTTCGGCTGCTTTCTTAAAGCGGAGATAAGCAGCAGTGGCTTCATTCTCTCCATACAGTTCTTCAGCTCGCAATCGAACAGCTAATGGATAAACCGCGGAAGCTCCAAAACCAAGAGCACATGCAATGTGGTGTGCGGAAGAGATCTGGCCACTCTCAATCAAAAGGGAAACTTTAAACCGAACACCTTCCTCTATCAACTTTTGGTTTATCGCCGAAACAGCCAATGTGATGGGAAGCGCTGCATATTTTGAAGAGATATTGCGGTCAGTGATAATTGCAATACCACCTCTCTCTTGAGCGAAGCCCACCACTTTCTTGGCTAAGTCATCAATCGCTCTAATCAGAGACTTCTCATTTGCTTCAGAGTTGCTGAAATCTGGTAGATATAGCAATTCAAATACTTCCCAAGGTACTTCCTTTTGGGCCTTAATTTTAAGGACCTCAGACATCCTGAGGACGGGTGACTGGATTGTGATTTGTTTACTGCGGGATTTACCGAAATGAGGTTTTTCTCCAAGATTAACACGTAGGGTCATTCCATCCGCTTCACGTAAAGAGTCCAAAGGTGGATTCGTCACCTGCGCGAAGCGTTGACTAAAATATTTTGCAACACCACCTTCATTATCACTCAATGCGTTAATTGCATTGCCATAGCCCATAGCAGAGACTTTCTCAATTCCATTTTGAAGCATAGGATCCATCAAGAATTTGAAGCTTTCTTGATTGTGGGTGTACGCGACATAGCGTGCTGGAATAGAAAGATCTCCTTCGTAATTTTTCACTTGTTTTTTTGGATCCGTCGGAGCTGTCGGAAGGTCCTCTATATTTATCTTCGATTCTTCAAGGAGGGCGACGTAGTCTCTTTTTTCGGCCAGGATCTGCAAAGCTTCACTTGCGTCATAAATGCGCCCCTCAGAGTGGCTATAAAAAATCATGCCACCTGCCTCTACCCTTCCCCTGCGAAGCACTTCATCAGATGGAAAATGAATCTGCCCTGCCTCACTCATCACGGCTAAGTAGTCCGTTGTCTCGATAGTCCTTAAGGGCCTTAAGCCCAGTCGGTCTAATCTTGCTCCGATAATATCTCCGTTACCAAAGATTAAAGCTGCAGGACCGTCATTTTTTTCTTCAAAAAGAGAAAAATATTCAAACATGGATCTAACTGGTAAGGACAATCTCTCGTCATTTTCCCAGGCTGGCGGCATCATAGCCACTACAGCAGTAACAAGGTCGACACCATCTCCAAATACCCTCGCATTCAACGTCTGATCCAAGCGACAGCTATCAGATTGTCCTTGGGGGCGAATGATAGCCCGGTTGCGAGCCTTAGCTATCGCGGCTTCGCTTAAACGATTTTTTTTGTCAGTATTTAATTCACCGTTATGAGCCACTAATCTAAACGGCTGAGCCATTATTGGATGCGGGTCTGTATTTGTTGAAAAGCGAGTATGGAAATACATCGTATGAATCATCTGATTGTGATCTGAAAGATCACGGAAATACGGTACAATTTCCCAAGAATTTAGCCGCCCCTTTAGAACTTGAAGTTTGGACGATAGCGATAGAGGATACAAACCTCGCAAATGATTATCGGTGTAAGCCACCGCTTCAATTGCCAATAAACATTCATAAATCCTACGTTCAAAGTCTATGCCACGGAATGATTTATCCCTTTCAAATATCCATTGACAAATAGGCAGTTGAAACTTAATTGCTCGAGGGTTAATTGCATTTTTATCTACCGGTAGATCACGCTTCAGAAGAGTGTGGAAACCAAACTCTTCAATTTTACTAGTCACCAAATCAACAGCTCGTTTATGTTGTTTTGGATCATTCGGTAAAAAGAAATTGCCAACTCCAAATTCACCAATTTCGAGGCTTTTATCAACAAGATCGTTAAAAAACCTAATGGATAAATCAATCGAAACTCCAGCACCATCGCCAACACCCTCAGATGACATGCCACCGCGATGTGGAACAGCGCATAGCGCTTCATGACCCTTAAGCAGTAACTCATGCGTTTGCTTGCCATCTTTCCGCGTAAGAAAACCAACTCCACATGAGCTTTTTTCTAAACTTGGATCGAAAAGATAACTGTTTTTGTCTAGGTGCATCATTATTATTTCATCAATAAAAATTTGTTTTATAGGTAATGGTGTTCCGCCTTTTACTAAAGGCCTGAACAACTATTTTCTCTAAGTACTCTCAGTCTCGAATTCCTAAGCTATACCAACGACAGTTAGGTCACGCGGGCATTCTTGTGAATCTGGATAATCATTATTGTTTTCCCCCAAATCCTGAGCATGAATCCTCAGCAACTCCAAGAATCTTCTCGCTGTCGCTGACAGGGGTTTACCCCGTCCATAAATGATTCCAAGGGGTCGTATCAACAGAACATCAGCGATTGGCAATTTAACAAGAGTTCTTCGATCCACTTCATGACAAACGCACGGCTCCGGTAACAAGGCCATTCCAGCATTGATCTCAACTGCCCTTTTGATCGTTTCTATATTGTCGAACTCCATCGCCACGGTAGGCCGTACGTCAGCGGAATCGAAAGCTTTATCAATTTCCTGTCTAATTACGAGATCTTGATCAAAGCCAACAAGTTTCTGACCGTGTAAGTCAGAAAGCGCAACATTAATACGGGTGGCAAAGGGATGATTTGGTGAACAAACAAGAACAATCGGTTCTTCGCGCCATGATTCAGCCTGGATCGTTCTAGAGCCACGTGGATAACTGACGATACCGAGTTCTGCCTGATCATTTTCAATTGACTCGCAGACCCTACGCGGGTGTAGATACTCCAGTCGTACATTAGCTTTTGGACATCTCGTCAAAAATTCCTGCACATAATCACTCATGTTATGCAGTCCAACGGAGTAAATTGCCGCGACACGTACTCTTCCGGCAACATCTTCTCGAAGAGAATGAACTTCATCTTCGAGTGCGTCGTAGCGAGCAACGATATCTCTACAACCATTCAAAAAAATGCGTCCCTCATGAGTGGGCATTAATGGCCGCTTGGATCTTTCGATTAACTTGACACCAAGCCGATTTTCTAATTGGCTGACGACCTGACTAGCACCAGATTGGGAAAGACCGTTTTCTTCCGCTGCTCGAGAGAAACTTTTGCGTGCAAGGATGTCACAAAAGACTTTGAGGGATTTGAGGTTCATATTCTTCGCATTTTCTATGTAATTTCCGTTTTTTCTTGTTTCCAGCCAAAAAGTATTGGCGAATGAACTTAAAGACGCTCAAAAACAATGAAAAACTTAAAAATTTGCGAGGCGCGTTAGTATTTGAAAATTAAATAGTGATATCGTCAATTATTTGATAATCAAATATATACTATTCTTGTATCCTGGTTCGTCAAGATATTCATTTTCTTAAGGCAGTAGGATTCGATGTCATTCCGCTTACTTGAGCCCTTTTTCTGTCTTCCAGCAAACATTTCCAAATTGCTCGAACCGAGCTTGCCACCCCTCGGACCGGGACAACCGAGGATCAGATTCGGTGAACAACTGCTTAACGTAGAGCTGGAAGCTACATTCGGCACCAAAAGAACAGAATCCTCAGCAGTCATGTGCTGCCTTGCTGGAATGTGGCTTTGGAATGGATTCCTTGAACGGTCTCATAATTTCAGCCAAAGCATTGATACACCTGAGGGCAGCTGGTGGCACGGTATCATGCACCGTCGGGAACCTGACGCAGGTAATGCGGCATATTGGTTTCGCTGCGTCGGAGAACATTCATTGTTTTCTGCACTTGGAGACAACGTGCAGAAACATGCTGCACAGACTGAACTACCAGATGAAGCTCAATGGCTATTAGAATGTACTCATTGGAAACCACAACAATTTATTGATGCCTGTGAATCGGCACGCCGTGATTCCAACGAAACTGTATGCCATGTTCTCCGGGAGGTAGCAGCGATTGAATGGTACACGCTCTTTAACCACTGCCTAGATATGGCGGGCGGCACCAACCGATAGCGGAATACTGATTGCGTTTATCTCAAGACAAAATAAAAATAGACACTTATCTATTTGCTAACTATTCTTTGACACGTTCTGTGTATTCTGAATTTCTAGTATCTACCTTCACGAATTGACCCTGCTCGATGAATGCAGGCACCATGATTTCGGCTCCAGTCTCTAGTTTCACCGGCTTCGTCAGATTTGTTGCCGTATTTCCACGAACAGCAGGTTCGGCATACTCAACTTGCAACACCATGTGCTGTGGTGGCTCCATGGTGATTGGATTTTCATTGTAAAGCATCATGGAACAGACCGTTCCTTCCTTCAGCCACTTCCATGCGTCATCAACTTGTTCAGACGACAACTCGTACTGCTCATAATTATCGTTATCCATAAAGACAAACAAGTCTCCCTGCTTATACAGGAATTGTGCATCAATTGTTGTAATGTCAGCAGCCTCGAGCGAATCACCACTCTTGTACGTCCGATCAAGCACAGTATTTCTAAGCAGATTGCGAAGCTTGCATTTATAAAGCGCCTGCCCCTTACCGGGCTTTACAAAATTGCATTCGATCATGATGTACGGATCGCCATCAATCTGGACTTTAAGCCCCTTTCGGAACTCGCTTGTGTTAAATGAAGCCATAGAAATCGCACTTTCAATTCAGGACAATACAGGCGTCTAGTGAGTGTGCCGCGACACTCAAGCACAAGCCTCGTCATCATCATACAGCCTGTCAACGGTGATTCCACAGCTACCCGTTCCAGTGAACTATTTTTGGACTGGCCACATTCTCAAGAACGTCCACTGTAGACTGCTCATGGAGTCTCCTCGCAATATCGACAACCGCCCTGACATTTTCCCATGGAAACATCAACCGTCCGAACGAACGGCAGTATAACTCTTCAGCCATCAATGGTTCGAGAAGTCTGGAAACAGGAATTAGCTGATGCTGTTCGTGACCCAGCAGAGCTTTGTGATCTATTAGATCTTGATCCAGCAATTGCTCAAAAATCGAAAGACGCGGGCCGGGACTTCATGTTTCTTGTGCCGCGAGGTTTTATCTCACGGATGCAACCAGGCGATCCCAATGATCCTCTGCTCCTTCAAGTATTACCGCGCCTTGAAGAATTAGATGACATACCAGGTTTTGTATCAGACCCAGTTGGTGAACAGCCGGCTCGACGAGGAACAGGACTTATTCAAAAATATCACGGGCGCTGTTTACTTCTTGTCACTGGTGGTTGTGCCGTGCACTGTCGGTACTGTTTTCGTCGAGAATTTCCTTATGCCGAAAGCGGAGCATCCCCTGCCAGTTTTGTAGCTGCAGTGAATGAAATACGTGCGGATGAATCAATCCATGAAGTGATTCTCTCCGGAGGAGATCCTCTTCTCATCGATGACGCGCTGCTTGAAACACTCATACGCGACATAGACTCTATTTCACATGTTCGGAGGCTTCGCATTCATACACGGATTCCTGTTGTGTTGCCTTCACGTATTACTGAACAATTGCTCCACATCCTCGATACAACACGATTGACAGCCTGTGTTGTTATTCATGCGAATCATGCTGCTGAGCTTGATTCTATTGTCGCAGGTTCAATACGACGAATGAGCCACGTAGTACGCATCCTTTTGAACCAAGCCGTCTTACTGCGTGGTGTCAACGACACGGCTGAAAGCCTCATTCAGCTCTCGGAAAGACTCCTCGATATTGGCGTAACGCCGTATTATCTTCATCTTCTGGATCCCGTTCGTGGAGCAAGTGATTTCGACGTACCTGAGGAAATCGGAGTACGTCTCATTGAGGAATTACGTAATCGATTATCCGGATATGCGGTGCCACGTCTTGCCCGCGAACACCCTGGAAGCCCTAGCAAGACGTGGTTGGCCTGAAGAAGGTTCAAAAAACATGCCATACTAAAAGGAGTAGGCCTCAGGCCATAAGGTTTTGACCAGTTAATGAAAAAATAGATGTATTAGTTTTTCCAGAGTAAGTAGGAATTTCATGAAGGTTTTAATCGGCGTTGATGGGTCACCTCTATCACTGGACGCGGTGCGTGTAGTTGGACACATTATCGATCCGAGCGAGGATCAGCTT
The DNA here is from genome assembly GCA_003509235.1 of Planctomycetaceae bacterium. GTDB lineage: Bacteria > Planctomycetota > Planctomycetia > Pirellulales > UBA1268 > UBA1268. The sequence continues at coordinate 6,203 of DONH01000259.1, read as the reverse complement.
GCGCTCTATTTCTCACCGACAGAACTTCAGCAGCGGCTTCCTGAATCATCGTCTTCACTCGTGAGTCGGAGCGCAGCTGATCTATTCGCAGAGGCACGCGCACTGCTTCCGACAGAATTTGCAAAACCGGTTGAAATGATCAGCAGTTCGGCCTCAGCGGCTGTCGGAATCCTTGAGTCAGCGAATGGCTGGCATGCTGACCTCGTGGCCGTTGGCGCTCGTAGCCATGGCTCAATAGAACGATTTCGTCTCGGAAGTGTCTCTCGAGCAGTCCTTCATGGAGCACACTTACCTGTGCTTATAGTGCGAAGCCACCCACCGAAAGATGGAAGTTTTCGTACCATGGCCTGCCATCACCCAGCGAGCGCTGCTGCTGTCGGTGCAACACTGAAGGAGCTTCATTGGTCCAAGAAAACTGAAGGGACTGTTATCGGTGTGGCCGAGTCAATGCTCGCTGGCCCGCTACCAAGCTGGCTCGAAAAACGTGTTCGTGATCCGGATACAGCTGCCATCGCACAGGCGTGGCAGACAGAACATGATGATGAAGTTCATGCACTCAGTAGCACACTCGAAGCTTTTCAGACAATCTTGCCGGAGTGTTTCCACGGCAACCCCCCGATCATTGTCGAGGGCAACCCTGGTGACAGAATTCTTGAACAGGCAAAAAAAGACCACACAGATCTTATTACGATTGGCCGAACACCAAATGATAAACTCAGCCGTTGGTTACTTGGCAGTACCTCTGAGGCAGTTCTCTCACATGCAGCAGCCAGCGTGCTCGTTGTTCCTGTTGAAAAATAAGCAATAAAAAACCTGCCCCAAACATGACGTCAAGGACAGGCTTTATTGATTTTGAAGACGGGGCTTTAGCAGTCTTATTCACTTGAAAGCTGAATGCTCACGTTACCACCAGACGGTGGCACGGTCACTTTCACATCGGAATTATCCGGTGAATTGTATTTCCCTGGAATAAGGCTCTTGGCTGGAGTCACTGTGCCTCGCTTCTCATCTTCTACTTCAAAGCCATCTGTTGCCCGGACTGTCGCAATGTAGTCACCTGGCTCAACAACCATTTCAAACGTGCCTGTTGCTCGGTCAAAACGAGCAGCACCACCCTTGCCACCATTCTCGGCTGACAAATTGACGAACGACTCACCTGGACCTTCACACACAAGCGGTGAACTATCAAGCATCACAGTTCCTGCGATCTTGACCTTGCCACCGGGAAGTTTTGAGCCACAGCCAACAGTTGCCAATAAGCTCACGCCAAGGCCAAGAACAACAAAGGGAAGAAACAGTTGGAACGGCCGTCTGACATAACGAAGAGAAATCATACGGAACATCTGAAACCCTTCAAATAGGTAGTTGAGAATAGCGAGATCGCCCCCGCCTAAAGATAATAGTAATAAAAAGGCCTGTCCTCGAGTACTCCTATACGCAAGAACGGACAAAGTTTATCTATCGATTACGGAAGCTTACCTAACGCGTTGCCGTCCATACGACATCCAAGGTGGTTATACACCTCAAAATCAACAGTAACCGACACGAAGTGTACGGCAGCATCAGCAGTTGAAATTGTTAAGCAACTTGCGTGATAACTACTCGCACCACTATTTGTTGTGCGAACTAAATTATTTTTGATCATTGTGGGATCTTCATTGATCAAAGAAGATTCAGCCTGATTGCAGTTGTTACCCCCAATTGCTCCTGCCTTAACATGCCTGCCCGCACAGCAGTCTCCGGACGCCGCTCAATCATTAGCAATGTGTTGGACAAACCATCAGTAATTTGTCGAAATTCACAAGCAAAAGAAAACGCCCAGTTAAAAACACCAGGAGTTGATTTTAGATCCGAGATTGGCTTTTTATTTGAATTCCACCAGTTTGGATGATAGTTACAGAACGAGTTCGTAGATGCACAGGCAGCCGGACGAGACGGAAACGGTGATAGCCCAAGACTAATGTCATAGCACCGTCCACCATGACGTCTATTGTTATTGTTATATGAACCATCCAACATCTGGCCGGAAAATGCATAAGGGTTTGATTGACAAAATTGGGCGGTATAGATCGGGTCGCCCTGAACAACTGGTGCAAGTGCAACCCAATTCGAAACGATCTGACCAGATTGTTTCGTGCCGCTTGTCTAATTGACCGTGCCAAGATCAAGCCTGTCAAAAGTTGTGCCCATCTCTAGGAATGGCATGATGTGAATAACAAACGTACTCCAACCATTGTTGTGTGGAGGTCTCCCCTGATACTTCCTGTCTGTTGCAGTTGGGAGTGACTTATGCGCATCTCCGTATCCATTTATTGCCAACGCGTTCTGCTTTATTTTATTAACATAATTCATGCACCGAGCAGCCTCACGAACCTGCTGCACTGCAGGCAGAAGAAGACCAACAAGGACGCCAATAATGGCGATAACAACCAGCAATTCGATCAGCGTAAAGCCAGACCCACGCCGCATAATATTTGAATGTTTCAGCGCATGTCTCCAAATAACTCCAAAAAGCAAAACACCTTTTTCTAGGTGAAGAAGACACCTGCATCATCGTGCAAACACACGACTACGCAATAAAAACAGAGCAAAAACGTCACTCGCCAAGGCTGGTGTAAGCTTCACGAAGAAGCGTTTCTGTTTCATCCCATCCGATGCAAGCGTCGGTTATGGAAACACCATATTCAAGAGCTGAGCGATCCTGATTCGGCTGTTGTTTACCGGGATTAATGTTACTTTCCAGCATAACACCAACGATTGAATGATCACCTTCAATACGCTGCTTGAGAACATCTCGGAAGACAATTGACTGGCGACGATGATCCTTTCCCGAGTTTGCATGACTGCAATCGACTATGACACGCGGCTTTAATCCAGCCTGCTCCAGCCTGTTTCTCGCATCAAGCAACATGTCCGGAGAATAGTTCGAGCCAGCGCGTCCACCACGAAGCATTAAGACACCCCACGGATTTCCTGCAGTAGACACGACGCAAATGCCACCGCCATTGTCGATGCCCAAAAATGAGTGCGGTGTTTTTGCTGCCTGCATGGCATCAATCGCAGCTTGTAACGAACCGTCTGTTGAGTTCTTAAAGCCAACTGGCATGGAGAGACCACTGGCCATTTGGCGATGAGTTGGTGATTCTGTTGTGCGAGCCCCAATTGCACCAAGCACAATTGTGTCAGCAATAAACTGAGGCGTGATGGGCTCCAGAAATTCTGTTGCCGCGGATAAACCCATGTCTGCTATCTCAATCAGCAACTCGCGGGCTAAACGCAGGCCAGTTCCGACATCAAAAGAATCGTCAAGGTGAGGATCATTAATGAGACCCTTCCACCCAACGGTAGTTCGTGGCTTTTCAAAATAAACCCGCATGACAACCAGAAGCCGGTCAGAAAGCTCCCGTGAGAGTGTGACCAATTTTGAAGCGTACTCGCGGGCACCATCGAGATCATGAATCGAGCATGGGCCAACAACGACCAAAAGTCGATCGTCTTCGCCAGCAAGCACTTTTTCGACCTGTTCTCTACCCGATACGACGGTTGCTGCGGCAGCATCCGTCAACGGATATGTCGACACCAGTCGGGCCGGTGGTATAAGAGGGTCAAGACTCCTGATACGGACATCAGCAGTCGAAGGACGACTCTCGGATATATTTGTGTGTGATTCCATCTCATTCACTCTACACCACGTCTGGAAACACTAAACCCCGGGGTGGATTTGGCCGAGTAGCGATCGACTTGGGTCATTCGGTATGTTCATGGGGTCGTTGGTATCTGCATTTTTGCTCACTTCGTCTTTTTAGGAATTTTGCCGCGTGACTAAGCATATCTTTGTGACCGGTGGAGTCGTCAGCTCACTTGGCAAAGGGCTCACCAGTGCCTCAATCGCGATGCTTCTCGAATCGCGTGGACTGCGTGTCAAAATGCAGAAACTCGACCCGTATATCAATGTCGACCCAGGGACAATGAGCCCATACCAGCACGGTGAGGTCTATGTGCTTGATGATGGTAGTGAAACCGATCTCGACCTTGGTCACTACGAACGTTTCACCACAACACATCTTACGAGACAGAGCAATTACACCACGGGGCAAATCTACCAATCTGTAATCAACAAGGAACGACGAGGTGAGTTTCTAGGAAAAACTGTCCAAGTCATCCCACACATAACAAATGAAATAAAAGAAGTTGTTCTACAACTCGATGATGCCGACACAGATGTTGTGATTACAGAAATTGGTGGTACCGTCGGAGATATTGAAAGCCTGCCTTTTCTTGAGGCGATCCGGCAGATCCCTCTTGAACGTGGTCGTGAAAACTGCATGTTCATTCACCTCACTCTGGTTCCATTTCTGAAAGCAGCTGGTGAATTAAAAACCAAGCCGACCCAGCACTCTGTTGGAATCCTACGACAGATTGGTATCCAGCCAGATATCCTTGTGTGCCGCACGGAGCGAAGCCTCGACACCTCCGACCGTGAAAAGATTGCGCTCTTTTGCAACGTCCCGTTGCACTCCGTCATCGAAGAGCGAGACAAAGATTTCTCAATTTATGAAGTCCCGTTGTCACTTCAGGCAAACAAAATTGACGACCTCATCCTGAAACAACTTGGCTTGCCTGCAGCTTCAGCAAATCTTGAAGGATGGCATGACATTCTGCATCGGCTCCGCAACCCTGAGCACGAGATTTCAATTGCTCTCGTTGGCAAATACGCCGAGCACCGCGATGCCTACAAAAGCATCTATGAGGCTCTCGATCACGGAGGCATTGCGAACTACACACAAGTTCGAGTTCAGGCAATCAAAAGCGAAGAAATTGAGCAGAATGGTGCCGAAAAAACACTTGCCGGATTTGATGCACTGATCGTTCCGGGAGGCTTCGGCGAACGTGGTATTGAAGGGAAAGTCGAAGCTGTTCGTTACGCCCGAGAACGGAATCTTCCTTTCCTCGGGATATGCTTGGGCATGCAGTGTGCGGTAATCGACTTTGCCCGAAATGTTGCTGGTCTCACTGACGCACACTCGACAGAGTTTTTCCGGGACACCCCGCATCCCGTCATCTGCTTGATGGACGAACAAGAGGGCGTGACCGAAAAAGGTGGTACGATGCGACTCGGGAGTCAGCCTGCCCTGCTCAGTAACGGTAGCAGGTCCGCGTTGGCATATGGTATCTCTGAAATTTCAGAACGTCACCGCCACCGCTACGAATTTAATGGTGGCTACAGACCACAACTTGAAGAAGCTGGCCTTGTGATTGCTGGCACAAATCCTAATGAAAGTCTTGTCGAAATTGTTGAAGTAGCTGATCACCCCTGGTTTGTTGCTGTACAGTTTCATCCAGAATTTAAAAGCAAACCAACAGCCGCCCATCCTCTCTTTGCCGGTCTTATTGCTGCAGCTGTGGATCATCACGCTGGTGTCAAAACCTGATCAACACCGCACATATTCTCGCGCTAATCCTTTTTACTCGAACCTCTCGGATGCCCTCATGACTGAACCACCAGTTCCATCAAATGATAATGGCCCTATGAAAGCTCCCCCTGCTACTTTTGAGTTTCTTGTTCAAACAATGTTCACGCAGGCATTGATGGCCTTTGGAAAAATCCCAAATCCTATCACGAAAGAATCTCTCAAGAACCTTGACACTGCAAGACACTTTATCGACATGCTTGAAATGCTTGAGAAGAAAACCACTGGGAACCTTGCCAACGACGAGAAGAAACTCCTTGAGGAAATTCTGCATCAACTTCGTATGACATTCATGGACGAGCAGCCCAGTTAACTAGCTAGAACCTCTGCATCGAACACGTTTTATCAACTCAGAGACTGCTGTGAGGTCTTTGATTATTCCATTCCCGGAGAGATAGAGATGACGGCTCAGCGGCTCGATGGCCGAAAACTTGCAAAAAAAATTGAGCATGACCTTGCGCCGAAAGTAGCGGTACTAGCTCGTGAAATAGGCCGCCCCCCCCGGCTTGTGGTTGTTCTTGTGGGAGATGTTGCCGCAAGTGCCTCCTATGTAAAAAGCAAAGCATCTGCAGCAAAACGGGTAGGGATTACAGCTGATGTCTTTTCAATCCCTGAATCAACTACAACAGCAGAACTTGTATCCACCGTGGAAGCAATCGGACGAGACGAACATGGGCCAACTGATGGCATTCTTGTTCAGTTGCCACTCCCGGATCATGTCGATGCCCGGGC
>DONH01000275.1:2302-5431 GCA_003509235.1 Planctomycetaceae bacterium | reverse complement strand
CACGGCGTTACCCACAGAGGCACTCACCGTCTCAGCAGTGTGCAGTGTCGATGCCCCTCAACAATGGGGTGGCATCGTCGGAGCCATTCAAGATAACGGAGATGCTGAAAAAGGATGGGTACTTGGATACGATGACACCCATTTCTATTTTGCTCTGGCAACATCAGGAACAGACGACGGCAACGGGAGAATGACATACTTCAAGTCCCGTTCTGAACACGTCCCTGGAAAACTCTATCATGTGGTTGCAGTCTTTGACGGCACCACAACAAACCTCTATGTCAACGGGGAGAAGGAACTCTCAAGCAACGAGCAGCACGGGACAATCCTCTACCCTGACAAAGCTTCATATTGTATTGGAGCCTACGTCGACTCCAATGAATTCCACGCACATGCTGGCCGAATTAAAGAGGTCTCTGTCTACGGTGAGGCCGCAACATCCGAGTGGGTGGCTCAGGAGTTTGCCCATCACAAACAGGCGGTGCAGGCAGACCCTCAACCTCAGCAACGCCCCTTTAAGTTACTTGTAGAACCCTATCTACAATTTGGAACCAAAACATCCATGACGGTTATGTGGCATACCACGCAAAAGGCCACGTCAGTTGTCCACTACGGTGAAACGTCTGCCGTGAAGCGACAGGAAGTGGCCGATGCACAACTGATTCATGAAGTCACCCTCACGCAACTCAAGCCAGATACGCAGTACTTTTATAAGGTTGTGTCAACAACCCAAGATGGGGATGCATATGAGAGCTCCGTAGCAACATTTCGAACCGCCGTTGAGAGAGAAACACCGTTTGCCTTTGCTGTCATGTCAGATACTCAGGGGAATCCTGAGGTTTCACGACAACTGGCAACCCTCGCGTGGGGCCAACGCCCAAGTTTCGCACTCCACATTGGGGATCTCGTCTCAACTGGCCGAAATCACGACCATTGGTTGAAACATTTTTTCCCAGGCATGCGACCGCTCATTAATTACGTGCCCTTTTTTCCAGTGCTTGGAAATCATGAACAGAACGCCAGACATTACTACAACTATGTGTCGCTACCCACGCCAGAATACCACTACACGTTTCCCTATGGAAACACACAGTTTTTCATGATTGATACGAATCAGAATGTTGATCCAGCATCGGCTCAGTACACATGGCTCAAGGAGCAACTCTCTTCATCGACTGCCACGTGGAAGATTGTCTGCCATCACCATCCACCTTTTTCGAGTGACGAAAATGATTATGGAAATTTATGGAAAACCAATAAAGGAACCCTCGGAGATCTTCGCGTTCGCCAATTGGTTCCACTGTATGAGGAACATCAAGTTGACATTGTCTGGAATGGCCATATCCACTCCTATGAAAGAACATGGCCAATCCAAGCAGAAAAAGCCGTCGAAGAAAAGGCACCCTTTTACATGATTACCGGTGGCGGTGGTGGTGGCCTTGAAGACCCTGCTCCGACTCGACCCTACTTTCAGAATAACGTCCGGTATGGCCACCACTATGTCATGGTGTACATCAATGGAGGGACGCTCGAACTGAAGGCGTTTTCACTTAATGATCGTTTATTTGACTACGTCCGGCTTCGAAAAGAATGAAAATAATCATTGACGCTGGAAGTCTGCTTTGCGGCGGCCGTGCCGCGAGTTCCGGACCCACCAGGGAGCAGGCACGCCGACGTTATGTCTTCATATGGCAAGGCCCTGTGTATTATGAATGCATCTTATATCCTTTTTTCTTTTTCTGGCAGCGCGCACTTCATTTTTCTAGAATCAGAGCAGTTTTTCAATGGATGCGAGCGTTGAATCTCCCGTGGTGGCGGCCACGTTGGAAACGCGGAACACCACTGTCAGTCATAGCCCAACGCATCAAGGTTTCACTCGAATGTTCTTCCACAGAACTTTTCCTTTGGATCCTTTATGAATCTGCAGACCAAAGAAACCACTTGGATAGCTGCCGTCGTCGATCCAGTGCGCAACGGGTACACCATTGATCCATGTCTTTACGACATTTCCCTGCGCAGAAATCGTGAGGCGATTCCAACCTTGACGATCAAGAGCTGCACGAGCTTCTTTATGTTCTTTTAACCAAACGGGGTAGAAATACCCGCCACAACTCTGGCCGTAAATGCCCCCTGACCAGTAGCGATCACCCGTGATTCCCTCCATCTCGGCCTGTGGGCCGAAGACGATCTCTTTATCTTTCTCCGTTTTGCTCTGTGCACGAAACATTACTCCTGAGTTTCCATCAACTTCCCATTTCATATCACACGTAAAGATGAAGTCTTGGAAGTCATTTTTTTCTGTATTCAAATAGGTACTTGGAGATCCTGGCACACACGTACCGACAAGCATTCCATCGACAACTTCGAACGTGCACGTTCCTCCCTTGGGAGTCCAACCACTCAGATCCTTGCCATTAAAGAGCGGAGTAAATCCCTCGTGCACGTCAGGTTCCGGATCGGTGTTAAGCAACATATCTTTCGGATCTGGAGCGTTCTCCTGCTTCTTATACTTTTCGTGCCATGCCGACTGTGATTCATCCACCGTACCTGCAAATGTGATTCCTTTGCTTCCACAGAAGATTAGGGATACGAGACAAAAGAGGAGTGTCTTGATGAGAAGAAAATACTGAAATCGGGAGATGGCTTGCATGACTTGAACCCTCAATCGAATGAAATGGAACCCAAAAGTAACAGAGCGACTGCTTGTCCCAAGAGTTTAACGAATGAGAGCACATGAGATGCAAAATATCTGCTACGAAACGGAAGAGTGGAGTTCGGGTGCTTGGTACTTGCTTTCCTGTTAAACGTCAGCAAAATCTACGGCGTCTACCAGATGCGCGGAGGTGGAGACGGCGTGAACGTCGGGGAAAATTAGATACAAGCCTCGACACCCTTTGACGGCTATGAACGACCACACTTGACCGGCTACCACTTCATCAAAAACAATGACAAAATTCAGGTTGTACGCCTACTCGAGGAGCCATGATCTCCTCTTTTATACTTTGATTCAATTTGGGCATGCGAGTGTACCCATCCAATCCTCTGGGCTGGAAACTGGTCTCGAGCGTACAACTACCTTCAAAAAGTTCGGGGTGTTGGTTATGAAATTCTCTCAACGTATCTGCTGGA
>DONH01000275.1:1545-1883 GCA_003509235.1 Planctomycetaceae bacterium | reverse complement strand
CGCAAGACAATTGGCAAAACAACTCAAAACGTATTGGAACTCAAAGAAGCTACTGAGGCAGGGGGCGTCCCCGCTTCAATGGCTGTCACCAGTTCAGGAATTGGTGTGGCTGCTGATGCCTACCGTACCAGCGTTGGAACGATGGCCGTGCTGGCAGTTGAGCAAAGGATGCAGATGCATCAGGCTCAATTTGGCGAACTACCCAAAAACTATGAAAGCTTCATGGCCGACATCATTAGCCCCGGCAAGCCTGATGGCTTGCAACTGCCGATGCTGCCGTACTACCAAGAATATGCCTACGATCCAATCAACCACAAACTGATCGTCGTAGAATTTCC
>DONH01000275.1:0-1155 GCA_003509235.1 Planctomycetaceae bacterium | reverse complement strand
CCCCAACGTCTGACATTTCAGCAAAGTGGTAAATTGAGTCACACAACCATGAATAACAATCTTTCTCACCTGTTCTTCGTAATCTTGACGCTTTTGGCAACGGCACGCTTCTCGTATGGGCAAACGCAACAGCCCACTGAAGAGCAACTGACGCGAATACTCAAACGTTTTCCTGAAGTGGACAAGGATAAAAACGGCAAACTGTCTACGGAGGAGTTCGAGGCCTTTCGCCAACAGTTCCTCAGATCCAGGAAGAGTAGAGGCCCGGCCATAGCAACAGAAGCGATGCAAGTTGGAGATACAAAACTTCGTGAGACACTCACGGAAATGAATGCACGGTTCAAGAATGTTGAAGTGGTGCTTCTTGAGTGGCCTGATGAACTCCATAAGAATCTTGGCAAAATGACAAAATGTGCTTTGATGACGTGGCCGGTGGAGAAAGTCGAGGGGAAGTTACCGTTGCTTATTAATCTGCACGGTGGGGGACCACGTTGGTTTAGCATGAGTTTTCAACAGCAGCTTATGATTGCACAACAGGTGGGGATGAAGCGAGGGTTTGATTTGGCGGAACTTACAGGGAAGAGGCTGATTGTGCTTGATCCCAACACGACGGAACGTTGGGATGCCGATTCGCTCGATACGATGCTTGACTATGTGTTGGAAACCTTCCCTGAGATTGATAAGGATCGTGTGTATGTGATGGGCTACAGCGCGGGAGGAGGAGCGACTTGGAGATGGATCAATCAATCACCTGATCGTTTTGCCGCGGCTGCTCCTTGCGGTTTTACGGGCGGCAGTGCTCAGGATGACGCGAAGAAGCTTACTAAGTTACCGATTTGGGCAATGGCGGGCGGCGATGATGGAAAGAATCCAGCCGGGATTCGAAACATGGTCGAGCGATTGAAGGCGTCAGGAAATGAAAATGTCAAACATACGAAGTTTGAAGGAGCGGATCACCGTGCGGGAGGCAAGGCAGTGTTTGGTACGGTTGAATTGGTGGATTGGATGCGTGGGTTCAAGCGACTGAAAACTACAGAGTGAAAATCTCAGCACCCGATCCAAAGCCAAAAAATAACCTTGGTGGGAATATTCATTCGCTAGAGAGAAAAAGATAGCGAGGTGCCGTCATCTCAAAATGAAAAATCCTTGGTTGAG
>DONH01000124.1 GCA_003509235.1 Planctomycetaceae bacterium | reverse complement strand
CATCAAGTCCATAGTGACTCTGGACTAGGCGACGCGTAGCGACTGCCAACATATCATCAACCGAACACCGCGATCCAATGAGTTTGAGTAATGCAATAAGGAGCTCCGCCCCGTCACTCACTTCACGAATTCCTCGATCTGCAATGACCAGAGGGAGTTCAATAGTACAGTTACCTTCTGTTAGCTTGCGGCTAAAAACAGCTTCGAGGTGAGGCGCTAAATCAGAAATTCGTGGGCTTACGATTAGAATCTCATGAGGGGCGAGATTATCATGATGCTTGAATGAATGCAGAAGTGCATCATGAATAACCTCTGCCTGCCTGCTGAGATCATGACAACGGTGAACAAGTAATGAATCATCTGCTTTACAGAGAGTATCAGTACTAATACTTCCAGCTGTGATTGTCTGTTGGATTGACCTGAGCAGCGATCCTGACTGCTTGCTGACAGTGCTTTCATGCTGCACCATATGCTTCGGGAAAAATCCCTGAGAGGCAAGGAGCATTTGGGTTTCTTGCGTTCCCCGTAGCCATGAAGTAACAAGCGGATCACCATCTTGCGCACTATCTATTTCTTGTTTCTTCGGTAAATACCCAGGCGTCAACGCAGGAGCCATTTGTTCCCATTGAGCTTGAAGAGATGGGGAAGGATGAACAAGCAATGCACGGACATCACAGCACTCTCCATTTTCCCCCTTGAGTGAAGAAAGTTTTTTAAGCACTTCAGTTTGTTGTAACGACAGCGCTTCGAGACCCGCTATGAAAACTGCTGATGGAACCGGTCCTTCAGCATTTCGGTCCCGAACTGGTGGACTTGGTTGATTGATAGCCGTACGAATCAAACGCCACAGATCAAATTGCCAACGATCACTACGGGACAGCGGAATAATAAATTCATTGTCAGCTCCATTCATTTCTTCAGCCATCGGAGCAAGAGCTGGCTTGCCATCCTCCCATGCTAAAATCATTCCTGGTCGTCGAAAGTGATAGTGGTCGAATCTGTCAGCAATACGCCGAGCCGCAAGTAAAGGGCCTCCTGCTTGCTGAATAAGCCATTCATACTGTGGCGACTGCACAATGACATCGAGTACCGAAAATGTTAGTCGCTGAACAGACCACGGATCATTCTCGTACTCATACGATCCGACTAATTGTGACAGCGAACCCGGGTAGGAAAAATCCACGCCAGCGACAATTCCGTCACCTAATTTTGAGTCTGTTGAACCTAGTCTTCTCGCTAGTTTGTCAGCCAGCCAACTTCGAGCTCCGATAGTTGGTATTACAATTTTGTAGGATGTAAAAAGGTCCTTTGGCTGAGACAGATATTCAACGGCCTCATCGACAATAGCATCCAAACTCGTAACGTACTGAATGGAAAGTGGCATAGTCGCTGTAGTTTATCCGGCCTTCAGAATTCCTGGAATATTTTCATCCAAAATTTGTTTACACTTGCGTTGAGATCGTCGACCATTCATGAATCCTAGGATCTAGATATTACGTGCTAATAGACTGGATTAAAAAACAGGAGTAACGACAATCAAACGGCACGAACAGGGGCACCACTCTGAGAAAACTGACACTCGTGATGTATCACCCTCAACAGTTCATCATGACACCGTTGCCTCACTTGAGGAATTATCAAGGCAGACAACTGATTTTGGACTAGGAAGCGAAGAGACTGTCACAGAACATTCTGATCCTCTCATTGGCCATACTTTTGGTGATGTCGTGATTGAGTCACTTCTCGCATCAGGTGGTATGGGACGTGTCTATCAAGGACGGCAGCGATCACCTGATAGAAAAGTAGCCATCAAAGTCATTCGTCCAGGTCATCGATCACCACGTGCATTCCAACGATTTCAACGTGAGACTGAGCTCTTAGGACGACTTAGCCATCCTGGGATCGCTCAGATCTATACAGCCGGTTCTATAAAAAAGAATGGAGAGGATTCACCATACTTTGTGATGGAACTGATTCAAGACGCGATGCCATTGGTAAAGTTTGCGAATCACCGCAATTTGTCGAATAGGGAACGTCTGATTCTCTTTTCATCGGTATGTAAAGCTGTTGCATACGGCCACTCACATTCTGTTGTTCATCGTGACCTCAAGCCAAGCAACATACTAGTTGATCCAACAGGACATCCGAAGGTCATTGACTTCGGTATTGCTCGTATCGAACAAGACAATGATGCAACTGAAACAGGAACATTTCTTGGGACACGCCAATACAGTAGCCCTGAACAATCTGCCGGAAAGAAAGCCGATACCCGCAGTGATGTCTATTCACTCGGTGTCCTTCTCCATGAATTACTTACAGGAAAACTGCCGTATGAATTAAAAGGTGCTTCGCTCCTTGAAACAGCTCGCATCATTCACGACAAACAACCAAATAGGCTACGAATTCCTGAAAAGAAATTACGTTCTGGCATTGAATTAATTGCAGAAAAGTGCCTAGAAAAAAATCCTCACGACCGATACTTAAATGCTGAAGAACTCAGTCACGATGTTGACGCTCTTCTTGTGGGACAACCACTTGCCGCGAAGCCACAGACAGTTCTCAAAAGAGGCCTGAGTTACGTGATGGCCCATTCATCACTTACTGCAACAATTGGGACATTCCTACTCGTTATAAATGTGTTTTTCTTTTTCAATTTCTTCGTACAAGAAACAAATATCATCACAAATTCAAGTGATTCTTTTGAGAATATCAAATCGCTTGAGGTCACATTTCCTGGAGTATCGAGCTACAGGACCACACCACTTCGCTGGCTTCATTTCGCCTTCAACGAACCAATACTGAGCCTCTCCAGCGATGACTTTCGTCTCACTCGCAATGGTGAGAACATTTCCCTCAACGGAGTCGATGTATCCGGCAGTCGAACCAGCTGGGAGATTAGTGGAATGGAAGAACTTACTTCGAAGGAAGGAGACTATGTTTTGAGTCTGTGCGGGACTGAATCGACTCCCAGAAATATTGCAGGGAATCGTTTGCGGCAAACATATACGACAACGTGGACCATGCCACCATTCAAAGACATACGCTTCAATCTTCTTGATGATTCATGGAAACAGTACCTTATTTCAATGACTGGGACGGAGTGCTACACCGAACATTCTGCCGGAGGATGCACATTCATTCGACCTACAAAAATAAATCAGGAAGGTGTTGCAGTTCTGAAATTTGATTCTCCATTTTTAATTCGAAATGCAACGATCAAAGCAAGTATTAATGTCTGGACAACTGGCGATCCGTCTCCCTACGACCCAGGAGCAATCGCAGCTCTTGATATTTCGCCTGATGGTGAAACATGGACAACACTAGATACACGTGCTGCAAACCACGGTGGGTTTGGTGGGAATTTTTTTGATATCTCTGAGTATGTGGCTGATTCACAAACAGTTTGGGTCCGTGCAAGATTAACTGGAACGCGTGAATGGCCCGAAGATGGCCTAATTTTCAGTCAGTTTTTAAGATGCGAGAAAGAAAAGTTACCTGAACCTTTTTACCTCACCATGACTGGCGGCACGCCACCTCCACAGCAAGTTAGTGGTATCCCTGTTCCTGATCAATGAGTGGTCAATGTATCTCGCCTACTACTCACCTTGACTGGCAGAAACGCGGACGAGTTTCATAATTCGTCCAGAAATATTCCAGTCTTGCACGTACAAATTGCCTTTGTTATCCCAACATGCCCCATGAGTTCCACTAAATATTCCTTCCTGCCAATGCTCTTGTGGCACTTTGAAACTCCCTCGTGTTTTGGTGTCTGAGTTGAATCCAAGTACAGACATGATCGTATTGTCCTTGTCAAGAATTACTAATCTTCCTTGAAGATCTGGCACCGCCACGTAGTCACCTCGAATCGCAACCGATGTTGGCATCCCAAGTCCGGGCATAACGTCTTCAATATAGTTTCCATCAAGACTGTAATGAACTAACCGACCTTTAGGCTGATGATTTCTGTCACAAATTAAGAGCCGTGGGGGACTATATCGATTGTCGAGGGTCATCCCATGAGCCGTATTAAATTCTTTTGTGCCGTTCCCTTTCTTTCCAAAGTGTGATTGGTATTCACCATCCTTATTAAATCGAAAAATTCGGTTACTGGCATACCCATCTGACAAGTAGACGTCACCGTCAGGCCCGACAGTGATTGCTGTTGGCGACCAATTGGCTATCTCTAAACCACATTCCTCTTTACTCGGAATACCGAAACGCATTTTCACTGTGCCGGTCGCTGCTTCGAACTTAATTCCTTCACCTGCTTTATTTCGTGCTCCATATATGTAATCCTTGCCATCTTCATTTCGTATTTCCATATCGTGAAGCCCAGTGTGATCACTTGTGAGATATTCTCGTGCGATCTTTCCATCAGGAGAAAATACAAAGATCCCACGATTTGAACTGGTGTAGATTTGTCCTCGACTGTCAACGACAACGTTTCCGTGAGTCGATCCGATTTGTGATTTCCCCTGAGAATCCAGACCCCAGTCAGGTACAGTATCAAACGTCATCAAGCCGCTTCCCATCCGTACCGGCTCGGCAGCGTGCATTGGCTGAACAATGACAAGCAGGAGCCAAGCACTCTGAATACAAAGAATCCGCGCAGCTTTAAACAACATAGAATTCACCTTCCAATAAATTTTTAAATAGGTATGGATTGCAGCTCAACACGTGAGAGTATTCGTGATTTCGAAGCAACAATCAGGTGTCTGTTTTGGTACTTCTGAATCCGAAATCACGGACCTGCAAACTACCAGATGCAAATGAAATAGTTATCTCCGTCTTTTCTCGCTGCATTGCCTCGTGTTGAATTTCTGTTTGAAACTCTCCGATTCTTACCAACGCAGTATCACCATCTATAGCAATAGAAACCTGCGTCCATCTGTCATCCAAGGCACTCAGTGAAGGGAACCCCTGCGGCTGCAAGGAGTCTCCTTTATTTGTCTTTGATGATTTTTCGGCCCAGGCAATCATTCGTGATGTGCTTTTTTTCTGCCACGGACTCATTGCCTTTTCTGGATTGATTAATGAAATCCGAAAAACATGGCCATCCCCGTTGAGAGTAAATACTACCCGTTGACAGCCTGAAGGCTTCATCCCAAAGATGGTCTTGCCTTGTGAGCAATCAACGGCCCATTTTAATATCGGCCCATGGTTTGAGTATTTCTTGTACAGAGCTGGATCAGAAACGACTGAAGCGACCCCATCTTGAAATGACCAGTCTCCGCGCTCAGCCTTCCTCGTTTCAAATTTTTTTGCCGCGAAGGGGTCGATTAAATCGTTACTAAAACCGGGTACAGCTGTAAGCATTGCGACAGAAAACCATACGATACGTTGACAAAACATTTTTTGTACCCTGAGAACAATGGAAGAAATTTGACAAAACTTTTACTGTCTAACAAAAAGATCTGACATAATTAGTGCTACGACCAGATCTCGGAGCTGTAACCATCATCCTCAACAGACAACATTATTTTGTCTATAGCAAACCGATCTTCTAGTTCTATATGTCGTCCAAGAGCATGAGTCAGAAGATGCGTGACAAGCGTTCGTACAAAAAAGTCTTCGTGACGTACCAATATCGTTTTTAAGTCTGCTAGAT
Source organism: Planctomycetaceae bacterium (assembly GCA_003509235.1). Lineage (GTDB taxonomy): Bacteria > Planctomycetota > Planctomycetia > Pirellulales > UBA1268 > UBA1268. The sequence continues at coordinate 6,317 of DONH01000124.1, read as the reverse complement.
TTGAAAATGATTCACCGCTTGGCAAAATACCCGCTGTATCAACTCTTTTTCCGCGTACATCGTATGTAGTTCGTGTTCGCCCAATCGGATCAAAACACTCCATGGCAAAACCGAGTTGATCAATCTTACGATGACACTCATTACATGCTGCCGAAGAACGATGCTTCTCAAGTTGGGCCTTAACAGTTGTTACACCCCGAATATCTGAGTCTATAGCAGGAACGTCATCCAGTGGGGGAGGAGTTGGGGTGCCCAGAACATGCTCCAACATCCACACACCACGAATTACTGGTGATGTTTGAATTCCATTTGCTGTTACCGTGAGGACACTACCCTGACCAAGTAAGCCGCCACGATTCTTATCTGTAAATTGCACACGTTAAAATTCTGCTGCTTTACTAAAAGCTGTCTGGTGTTCGACACCATAAAGTTTTGCAAGATCACGATTTAAAAAACTATAATTTGCACTAAGCAGTTCCAGTGCCGGCAGATTATTATCTAGTACATGACGAAAAAATAATCCTGTTTCTTCCGCCATCATATTGACTGTGTATGCGCGTGACAGCTCCTTTTCATTGAGATTGAAGAACACAATTCAGTGTGCCCACCACAGAATCATCAAAAAAGCAGCCATGGCTTTTTGACTGATGGGGATCAAACTCTGGCCGGGAGTTTTAAAATATATTCTCCCGGCCAGAATTGAACGAGACAGACTCTTCTGCTATTTCATGCTAGCTAACGCCTGAAGAATACACTTCGTAGCCATTCATTTTTCCGTCGTTCCAGTTCGATGAGTTTCGCAAAGGGTCGGAAACGACGTGTCGCAACAGATTGACTTCGCTGAGAATAACGAGCAGCTGAAGCCTCTCCACTTGAGGCTAGAAACATTGTTGCCATGATGATGGCAATGAGAAACGCGCGGCGCATGAAATACTCCTGACTGGGATCTTATGGTTTAGGTTGTCCTTTTCACTTACGGGAACAATCGGTATTAGGAAAACATGTCGGTCAGAAAGACTTACAAGGCTTCTTTAATCCACACAACTAATACACGCCGATGCGTCCGATTATGCTGAAAACCAATTCAATGGGTCGGTTTACTCAAAGCAAACCCTCCCATTTTATGGATTACGTGCCCAACCAAGTAGCTTTATAAGTAGCGGCTTGAGGGGTGCAGTCGCAGGACCAAGACCATGCCCACCATCAATAACCTTAATATGCGTGACTCCACTCTGTGGATAATCATACATCAGTAGCTTCTCTCCACACGGCTTTCCCTCCATGTCGGGTCTTTGATCTCCACGATATCCTTGAGCAGTTGCCCACGCGTATGCTGTGTCCTGTGCCGATAGATGAATACCACTGGGTCCTCGCCCTCCGTAGTAGGGTACAACAGAATCTCCAGACCCATGAATCGTAATGATGCGTCGTTTTCCTGACGGCGTTACTCGCTGATCATAGTTGCTTGTTGTCTCATCATTCCGTTTCCAAAATTGTTCATCGTGGTATTGACTGACTGTCATTGAAGAAACAAATGCAAGTGCATTGTGCACACTGAATGTATCGTCTAATTCAATGAGCAGCCGGTACACCATCCCGGCACCATTTGAGGATCCAATAAGCGATACATTCGAATCGTCTGCTTGTGGATAACGACTCATTACATCCCGGAGGATCATTTCTACGAAGTTTACATCCGGAGCCTTAGATCGCTCTTTGGTAACATTCCAACTCTTCTCATACCCCTGTGCTGCAACAAGAATATGATTCGGTAATGTTCTGTCCCAATTACGAATCATGGGTTCTGCAGATCCACCATTTCCATGAAATAGTATTGTGACTGGGCATGAATGCACGTCATTTTCGGGAAAGCGGACAACGTACTCTCTATCAAAACCATTCGGCTCCTGTGACCATGACTGCCGAATAATAAACCGATGAATGTTCGTGTTCTTGGAGTTTGGGCGCGGTGGAGAACCTTCAGGTTGACGGCCACCTGCGCGGTGCTCACCAAAGGTCACCTTCCCGTCACCGTTTGTATCAATACGGTCAAACATTCGTCGGGGACCAGGTGGAACTTCTTCTCGCGTTAAGACACCATCTTTATTGACATCCCACGACCTGAAATTTCCTGCCCCACGAGTCTCCGCTTGACCGTATCCAAGCGATGGACCAATAACAAAACAAGACAAAAATGCATGCGTCCAAAAAAATGAGATACCAGTTAACGCATTGAAAAATTTCATACCACTCGATCTTTCATGTCTTTCGTAAAAAGTATTTTTCTTACTTCAGTATACCGACTTACTTATCAAGACCCGTGAAGAAGCCTGTTTTCTATCAGCATCAGCCTTGTGGAAAAAAGGTTTCGTGCAAAAAAACTATTTGCTAACAATAGAGAGAGACGTATAAAATAGTGGGATGGGAGTATTCGTAAGAGCAACCCGCTGATCGACTTTTTCAAGTCCGCGATTACTTGATTGTACCTTCATTAATCGGCGATGCGGGAACCAAATGAAACATCGTCCTCATGGACTTGGCTATGGTTCCCAAAATCTTTTTTATGAAGCTACATCCGTGGCACATTGACCATGGGTACAACATCCGGCTCCCGTTTCGTCTCATACATTGCGCCTCATGGTCTGCCACAATAATTTTTCTAATATCGGCATGTGCTTGCGCAGAAAATATACGGCCGGACAAAAACACTTCTCAGCAAACAGCACTTACATTTAATCAACACATTCGACCAATACTTTCAGAGCATTGTTTTACCTGCCATGGTCCGGATGAGGCGAATCGTGAGGCAGGTCTTCGACTTGATCAGCCTGAGAGTGCAACTGTATTGCTTGATAGCGGAACACACGCCATCGTCCCTCACAACACAACCGAGAGCGAAATCATTGCCCGGATCACATCTGATGATGCGGATCTTGTCATGCCACCGCCCTCAGCCAAGCTAGGGCGACTATCAGCCAATGATGTCGAAATTCTCAAGAACTGGATTACTGATGGCGCTACCTATGAACCACACTGGGCATTCGTTGCTCCTGAAAAGCCAAAACCATCTCCTACAGGCAGTCATCAAATCGATGACATTATTTCTCGCCACCTCACGCAACGTGGCCTTCAACTTCAGCAGAAAGCAGACCGTGCAACACTCATACGACGGGCGAGTTTTGATCTCACTGGACTTCCACCTACGCCAGCTGAAATCGAATCATTTCAGAATGATTCTTCAGCAAGTGCGTATGCGAGGCTACTCGATCGACTCCTTGAGAGTTCTCGTTATGGCGAAAGAATGGCATCTGATTGGTTAGATATTTCGCGCTATTCAGACAGCTATGGCTTTCAAAGAGATAGACCACGACCAACTATGTGGCCTTGGCGAGATTGGGTTATCGACTCCTTTAATCAGAACATGCCATGGGATCGTTTTGTACTCTGGCAACTTGCAGGTGACCTCCTACCGAATGCATCTAATGAACAGATTTTAGCAACAGCTTTCAATAGATTGCATCAGCAAGAAAATGAGGGTGGATCAGTTCCAGAGGAGTATCGAGTTCGCTATGTGAATGACAGGGTGACCACATTTGGAACAGCATTTCTAGGACTCACGCTTGAATGCTGCCGATGCCATGATCATAAGTTTGATCCATTATCTCAAAAAGATTTTTACTCCCTTTTTGCTTTCTTTGATGATATCGAAGAGGCCGGTCTTTACTCTTTCTTCACAGATGCTACGCCAACACCAAAACTGCAACTGATGCATGGTGGTCTTCAAGAACAAATTGATCGTGTCACTCAAAAAATTCATCAGAAACAACGCCGTCTTGAAAAGCTCAAAAAAGAAATACAAGAAAAAACCTATCTTTGGCTTGCCAGTGATACTCCATCACCGGATGACTACGATTTGAACAACGACACGATTCGTGGAGAAATCGCTCACTACTCTTTTGACTCACGTTTCAAAAATCGCTACTTCCCATCTTTGATAGATGCAGAAAAAAGCAGTGAAAAAAATGACTCTGAAACACCGCCTTCGGAACAAAAAAAAGATACCTTAACAACTGACCATTTACAGAAACACTCCATAACATCATCACCGGAAAACACGCTCGTTGACGGCCATATTGGACAAGCGATTCAACTGACTGGTGATCACCCAGTCACAACTCCGGTGGGCAACTTCAGTCGGAGTGATCCATTTTCGATATCGTGCTGGATCAAGATCCCCTCATCTTTTAACCGAGCTGTCATTTTCCATCGTTCAAAAGCTTGGACTGACGCGGGAAGCCGTGGCTACGAACTCATTATTGATCAAGATCACCTCCGCTGGTCATTAATCCATTTCTGGCCTGGTGATGCTGCAAGCATTCGGATGATTGAAAAAGTACCGACGAATAAATGGGTACATGTAGTTGTCTGCAGTAACGGAACAGGGCTGGCAAACGGACTGAGTATTTCTCTTGATGGGAGCCAAGTAAAAACTGAAGTTGTTCAGGACAATCTGACGCGTACTATTTTGGGAGGTGGCGGGGATTCGATTACAATCGGGAAACGAATGCGGGACCATGGCTTCAAAAATGGTTCTGTAGATGAGTTTCGGGTCTTCAATCGAGTGCTTTCATCTCTGGAAATTAAGGAATGCTATGAACCCGGAACGTTGACAAAGACCATTCAATCGGGAACGGATTTTCATGAAATCAGCGACTATCTGACAAGCAACGATAAAAACGTTCTTCAACATCACAAGCAGTTGAGAAAGCTATACGAGACCCGCAACAAACTCATTGAAAAGAGTACCGAAATTATGGTGATGCGGGAAAGTCCTCAACCTAAGCAAGCCTATGTTCTGACTCGAGGTGAATACGACAAACGAGCCGAACCTGTCCAGCCAAGTACTCCAACTGTTCTTCCTTCGTTTCCAAGTGGACTGCCTCGTAATCGTCTCGGATTAGCCCGCTGGCTACTTGACCCTGACCATCCTCTTCTCGCTCGAGTGACCGTCAACCGTTTCTGGCAGGCACTTTTTGGTGAGGGACTCGTACGCAGTGCGGAAGACTTTGGAAGCCAAGCAGTGCAATCAGAGCACCCCGAACTTCTTGACCTTCTCGCATGGAAATTTTCTCACCCAAAGGATCAGGGTGGGTTTTCCTGGGATGTCAAATTGCTCTTGAAGTTCATCATGGCATCAGACACATATCAACAAAGAAGTCTGGCTGATGGCAAAACCATGGTGAATGATCCTACAAATAATTGGCTCGCACGAGGCCCGCGGCACCGACTTTCAGCTGAAATGATTCGTGATGCGGCACTTTCAGTAAGCGGCCTCTTGGATGAAACACGTGGTGGGCCCCCGGTAAGGCCGTACGATATTGCGGAATCATTTAAACCCAAGAAAATCGGCTCTGGAACATCACTGTACCGCCGAAGTATTTACACATATTGGCGAAGGAGTGGCCCAGCTCCCGTGCTCGAGGCTTTTGACCTTCCGAATAGGGTCGTCTGTACAGCAAAACGTGATACGACAAACACACCACTTCACGCCCTTATTCTACTCAATGGCACTCAGTTTGTTGAAGCGTCCCGAGTGCTTGCTGAGCATCTTTTACATACACATTCTAATAATTCATCCGCGGCAGTTGAAAATGCATTTTATCTTCTGACGAGCCGACATCCTGACAAAGATGAACAAGAAATACTTGTCCAAATGGTAGAAGACCAGCGGTCTTGGTATGAATCGCATCCGGAAGACGCAAAGAAACTCCTTGCGGTTGGACAAAAATTAACCAATGAGAATCTTAGTGAAATTGATGTAGCTGCTCTCTCTGCAGTTCTGGCTGGCTTATATGCACACGATGAAAGTGTGGTGAAACGATGAGTGATCAATTCCATATGCCTAACTGGACGATCAATCGAAGAAGCTGGCTCAATACATTTGGGATGGGCCTGGGTGGTATTGCACTCAACGAAATGCTGTACAACGATGTTCAAGCCGACAGCGAAAACGGCGTTTTACAGCATCTCCATCATGTCCCCAAAGCAAAACGTGTTATTTATCTCTTCCAGTCCGGTGGGCCTTCTCAGCTTGATCTATTTGATGACAAGCCAGCTCTTGTCAAACACACAGGTCAGCAACTTCCTGAAAGTGTACGAAGTGGACAGCGACTAACTGGTATGAGTGGAAACCAAAGTTCAATCCCACTGGTTGGTTCCCCCTTCAAATTTTCAAAGCATGGTCAAAGTGGTGCTACGCTCAGTGCACTATTGCCTCACACTGCTGCCATTGCTGATCGGCTGTGTTTTGTCAAAGC
>DONH01000056.1:2129-6872 GCA_003509235.1 Planctomycetaceae bacterium | reverse complement strand
CCAACACCCATTGTTCCTTTTTCAGCAACAAGCATGACCTGCTTCTCAGGATATTTTTTTTGCAAGGATTCAATTTCATTTTGGGCTTTTTCGTTAATTAAGCATTTACCGTGAAGTTCACGATCAGATCGTGAGTGAGCTTCATTACCGGGGGAGAGTAAATCTGTAGAAATATCGCCGATGCCAGCCACATAAGTTACAACCTCAATTTCTTCGGGAACTTCTGGCAGCTGAGTGAAAAATTCGGCCTCTGCGTAACTCTTCAGTATATTAGTGACGACCTCATTGCCTTCCTTATAGGCTTCGAAGAGACGTTCCGTATCAGCCTCATAAAGAAAGACCTGTTTTTTCAAAAATTCTGCTGCTTCTTCTACGATTACTTGATCATCATGCAGTACTAAATCGATAAGTACTTTCACTGATGGCCCACCCTTCATTTGCGAAAGTTGTTCAAAAGCAAATGCTGGCGTAATTTCAGAAATAAAGATTTTTTTTAGAATGATTTCTTTTAGAAATTCAGACTTGACACGCGCTGCGCTAGTCGTTCCTGGAAGAGTATTGTAGATAAGAAAATTTAAAGAATCTTCACGGTACGGATTTGCACTATCCTTAACTTGCTCAATTATTTCATTGAGTAGTACATCACTATCGATTGGCTTCGGGCTCAGCCCCTGCTTCTTGCGGCTTTCAATTTCATCTAAATAGTCCGAATATTTACTCATTTGTTTCCACTGCAAAGTAAGTGATCACCAATTGAAATCAAATTAATTAAATCATTCCTGCAAACAACTGAAGGCTTACATTCTCCCTCATTTATTACCGTGTTTTTTATCGTTATCAAATAATTTGCCAAGCCCGTGACAATGCTGGCTCAGATGAACCTATCGTAAAGGACACTCCCGTTCCTTTAGTTCTGATTTATTGCAGATGCCAGAGATCGAACCCAGGACTACGGGCTTTCGCGGGTGACGGATTTGAATCCGAACTCAACGATGCGGCTTCAATTCTCTTCATTTCGAAGTATATCAAGGGTTTAGAAGACCACCATAAATGGCTCTGCTCTTGTTAAAATCCATGAATGTTCTCACCGTTAACAGACATCTAGCTAACAAACTACTTCCCTTTTACTCACTATGTGCACTTCTTTACCTTTTGGCCTGTCAGGCTTTTGGTTCAGCTCAGATAAAAAGTAGAACGGGTACAGATATAGATATCTCTGGTGAATAATCTCAGCACTTGATCATGTTGATAAGAGTATTGCCAAATGGGTGAGTAGGCATTCAAATTTTTGCAAAGGAAACGATAGAAATCCTGGAATGTCGCTTCGGCAATGTTCTGCCCTATTGCTGGTGTCATGCTCCTACTAATTATGACAAGTACATCCTTTTAGCTCGGAATATAAGTCTTGGCTGCTAATCGTGTTGCCGACAAAGAAATTTGAATAAAAACGAACCTTGTTAGGATTCCAAAAATTATTGTGGCAGCCAAATTTCCTATAAGTTCTACCATCTTAATATGATTGCTTGGAAAACATCACCGTAATCCATGAGATTTATACGTACTGCATTCATCAAGAATATTTAATTTGAGTTTTGAATTTTGCAAGAATTAGGATCGATGTACGAACTCCTGCCGCCATGCTTCTATCCGGATGCAAATTATTATTTGTTGGTAAAGCTTGCAGATTACTGTCAGGTCAAAGGAGTTTCTGAAAAAGAATTTGATAGGCTTTGTTCAGAGGCTGCCTCGCATCAATCCAAATCTGAGGACATAAATAATTTGCTCCTAGAGTTGGGTACTGAAGCAAGATGGGAAAAGATAAAGAGTAAACGCGATGCAATTAATGCACGAGCCACTCAAATACGAGAACGCTATAAGACTCTTAAAGAAGAACCCACACACAAAAATCTTTTTGACCTACTGGCCAAAGAATTTCAATTAAGTAATCGTGAAATTAAAAGTACTCTACAACCGATTCTTAACAAAGAAAAAATAAAAGACCAAGAACGAACTGATTGGATTCTCTGGGACTATGGCCCTTGCCTGGCCGAACACGCGGGCAATACGTCTGCAACCTTTGAAGAATTAGCAGATAGATATGGTGTTTCTAAATCGTCAGTAAAGAAAAAAATCAAGTCTTGGAGTTACCTCGAAAACCATCTAGATCACGACTGGGTTCCTAATTGCCGAGTCTACAAGTTTCAAAATGGTCTGAAGTGGTCTGGCCGTGTCGGTGATCTCGTCGATGATTACCGAAAATCAGTGGCGATCATGTCGAAAGATGAGGCCAAAGACATAGTCGGCAAACTTTATGGCTTTCGCATTGATCAAGTTGAAGTTCTCATCAAGCGTTTTCCGCGAGAACTCATCTCGAAGGATTGGGATGATATTTTCGACAATTGCAGCAGTGCTGTAGAGGCATATGAACGACTGCAATTTACTTATGAAGTTTCAGAATGGGAAGTTAAAGAAGCCATTCGCTCGTGGGATCCTTTGACCGGCACGTTCCTAGATTGAATCTAGTACGGTGATGAGCCCGTGCATTGCTCGATGAAACTGGCACTGATAATACAGTTGGTCTGGAGCGCTGGCGGGAACTGTCCATGCATATCTACCACTTGTTTTTCCTGAGCCCGAAAAGCCCGTAGTAAATCTGTTTGCTGAACTGAATCCCGGGCCTGAAGTTTGCAGGTGAAAAGGATGGCCCGGAATCTGAAGATCAAAAATATATGTACTACCCCGACGCACGACTATGTCTGGGTTTTTGACACCACCGATTAAATATCCACCACTAACAGGACGTACTTCAAAGACTTCTTGTGTAGAACGATGCGACTCGTTGAGAATTACTGAGTTCTCATTCCGCAACGATTGAAACATTTCTCCAACCTGCCAAGTCGAAGATGCAGCGATTTTATATCTAATACCCGATCGTTGAACGATTAATTTATTGCCGCCATCTGAATCTGTACCGATGGCTTGAAACCCATAATGATTAACCGAGTGGAATGGTTGCGTCGAAACACCATTGCTTACCGTTACTGGCAAGTTACTTACATATAGCTGACCCCCAGCTAACCGCTGCTTAAGTAAAATAGTGCCAGTCTGGTTCACGATGGCTGAAAATTCCGGGGGCGTATATCCGTAATAGCTAGGCGATGCTTCTAAGTTCTTATCGGCACTACTTGCAAGCGAGTCTGTCACTTGGTTTGCCGACAATGCTATTTTTCGCTCAAGTTGTTCGGACTTAAGTACACTCCAGCCACATTTACCATTTTTAAAACGCATACGTGTTTATATGCATTCGATGAATAAATGGGAGTTCTTCATTTCAGTCACAGGCTACACAACTCGGCCGAACCTACTCTTTGGAGCCTCTAAACAGAAAGCTACAGTTTGATTACTGTCGCCGTAAATGTGCTGTTGAAATCTGTCCGTTTCTGGCTGCAGGACAAACTGGATCCGTTTGCCTGACAGATTGCCTGACACTTCAACGAAGAAGACTCAGATGATCCTTGAAGCACCGAATAATAAAGTCTCTTATACCGCCACTTTGTCTTCCAAATGCCGGAGGTGGGACTTGAACCCACACGCCCTTGCGGGCAACGGATTTTGAATCCGTCGCGTCTGCCATTCCGCCACTCCGGCTGATATACCGAAGATTACGTCACGACAGCCTGTTTTTCCAGCAGTGGTCTCGCGGCGGCCGCTGGACGTCTGCTACGGTTCCTGCATGAAAGTTTATGCGTTTGAAGATTCCACCGTCCCATCCCTCGGGCCTCTCGTCATGGCCAGGCCAGTGTGTGACGTTACCGTTGGGACGGAAACACTCTACGAGATGCTTACTCGGTTTGGCCAAGTGCATCGAATCGTGCGGCCACACCTGAAGCAATACCTTCTTGACCTCGGCAATGCACGGACACCTTTTTGGGGATCGAGTAAGCAACATGCTCAGTCCTGGGCAACAAACGATGAACAAGTGCTTTTTGTCAATGCTCGTCTCATTCCAAGTCGACCTCATCTTGTCACTATTCAAAAACTTCTTGATGCCGGTCGTTGTTGTAAAATATATGCCGGAAATGAAATCGCAGCTGCTGTGATCAATCAAAAAGATTACAAAGCGTTCATCAAAACCGTCTCTTCAGAAGACGGCTTACTCATTCAATTTCTCAGTGATATCAGTGCACCTATTATTGACGGCGAGCTGGACCTGATTGAGTCTCCAGAAGATTTTCTCACAGCTCACGAACAAGTAATTGAAGGAATGGCTGCTCTCGCCATAGACTCCGGAAACTATATTGAGTTGCAGCCTGGTTTGTATCAGGAAAAAAACACCAGATTAAAACAAACTTCAACCATTGATGACTTAATTACTATTCGCTCTGGACCAGTCCTCCTTGAAGACGGCTCAAGTGTTGGACCTTTCTGCTGCTTCGACGGACCCATCAAGGTCGGTTCCCAATCAAAGATTCATCCTCACTCGTGGCTCGGACCAGCGACTGTTATTGGTAAAGACTGCCGCGTTGCAGGTGAAGTTACTGCAACTGTCATGGAATCTTTTTCAAATAAGTCCCATGATGGATTTCTAGGTCATAGTCACCTAGGTAGTTGGGTCAACCTCGGTGCAGGCACAGTCACTGCGAACCTCAAGGTGAGTTATGGAATGATCAATCTCTATCCGTCAGAAAAAAATATCATCAAAACAAAGCGACAATTCTTTGGAATGCTTTGTGGTGATTTTAC
>DONH01000056.1:1642-1804 GCA_003509235.1 Planctomycetaceae bacterium | reverse complement strand
AAGACAGCTGTACGTACTGCGTTACCGTGTGGTGCTCTTATCGGCCCAGCATCTACGTTGGCTGGCAACCCGCCAACTGCAGTTCGACCGTTCACTACAGACCTCGGCGGCAATCATCCGATTACAACAGCAACGGTTGATCAACTCGCGACGGCCCTTGAA
>DONH01000056.1:0-1296 GCA_003509235.1 Planctomycetaceae bacterium | reverse complement strand
AGAGCATTTCCATCCAGCAGACAGAAACCTGCTGACATCCATGCTAGCTGCAGAGAATAAAGACATAAAAATTTATATTTGTGCTTGAAAACCGCGGCATGTTCTATTTTTTGATGTAACGTGTGCTTCTGGATTTTCTTTGTTAGGGTAGGAGATTTGTAGACAGTTTCTATTATTAGATGTAGCCCATTTCCTTCCCTTTTATCCTTCCGTTGCAGAGAGGAATCGTTGTGACGCAGCAAGTTAGTTATGCGAGAGAATCGTTTGACCTCTCCTTTGAACTATTTCCTCCCAAGACAGCTGAATCCGAGGCTATGCTCTGGCAGACTGTGGATGAGTTGATGGGGTTTGAGCCTACGCTGATTACCTGCACCTACGGAGCTGGTGGTTCGACCCAGACAAAGACTCTTGAGGTATTAGATGGTGTTCTCGCGCGATACCCAACTGTTGCTGTTGCGAGCCACCTTACCTGTGTTGGCCGAACAACCGATCAATTGAGAGAATATCTCCGAGAAGCTCAACAACGGGGAGTGTCTTCAATTGTCGCGTTACGCGGTGATCCGCCGCAGGGAGAGACTGCTTTCACTCCAATTGCCAATGGGCTTCATTATGCTGTCGAGTTGGTAGCTCTCATCAAACAAGAGTTTCCTGAATTTAGAATCCTAATTGCCGGCTACCCAGAAACCCACCAGGAAGCTGTCAGCCCTGAAGCTGATCTTGAACACCTAAAAGAAAAATGCAACGCGGGTGGCGATACAATTGTCACGCAATTGTTCTATGACAATAGCGACTTTTTTCGCTTCCGAGACCACTGTTCTTCGATTGGGATCACAAAACCAATTATCCCAGGACTGATGCCAGTTACGAATTTCAAACAGATTCAACGAATTGCCACTCTGTGTAAAGCACGACTCCCAAACAGTTTTACACAAGCACTCGAAAAGGCCGGTGATGATGTCGACGCACAATTTGAAGCTGGTGTAGACTAAGCCTCAAAACAGGCTGAAGAATTACTCTCTGATGGTGTGCCTGGGATGCACTTGTATGTTCTCAATAAGTCTCCGGCAGCCGTACGGGTTCTCGAACAGATTGGTATGACAAGGCCCTAGGAAATTGCTACGACTGGACCTGTCTTGGCGGAAGATCATTGTCCATACTGCTGATATAACTTCGCAGACGCTGGAGTTCATCACTCACATGGCGCAACTTCAACATGTTTTCCACTCGTTTCACCAACTCAATTTTATTCACCGGCTTTGAAAGAAAATCGTCGGTGCCCGCCTCTACAGCCCGTTC
>DONH01000262.1:4473-4696 GCA_003509235.1 Planctomycetaceae bacterium | reverse complement strand
GGCTGCTTTTCTGTTTAACGTTGAGCACTGCTTTTGAACATTCAATGCATGTCCTTTAATTTTGGAATGTAGTGTAGTCGACCAGTTTATAGTGATCTATTGTTTCATAACCCCCATTCCCTCTAGCAAATAAACCCGCCATTTATATGCCTCGTGTCCCTAGTAAATCGATCCAGAAGATCCGGAATATAGGCATCATTGCTCATATTGATGCTGGCAAGAC
>DONH01000262.1:0-4177 GCA_003509235.1 Planctomycetaceae bacterium | reverse complement strand
GCTCATATTGATGCTGGCAAGACAACTCTTACTGAGCGGATGCTTTTTTTTACAAAAGCAATCCACAGGTTAGGTGATGTGGATCACGGCACTACCGTGACAGACTTTGACCCAGAAGAACAAGAGCGGGGTATTACCATCTACTCCGCTGCTGTTTCTTTTCCGTGGCGAGATACCGTTGTGAATTTGATTGATACGCCAGGCCATGTGGATTTCACTGCTGAGGTTGAGCGGAGCCTGCGTGTTCTCGACGGTGCAGTTGTTGTGCTTTCAGCACGCGAAGGAGTTGAGGCACAAAGTGAAACTGTTTGGCGGCAGGCAGACCGATATGAGGTGCCACGAATGGTGCTCATCAATAAGCTTGATCGGGAAGGAGCAAGTTTTTTTGGGACAATCGATCAGATTCGTGATCGTCTTAAGGCCGAACCACTTTTGTTGCAAATCCCCGTTGGAATCGGTCCACCGCACGTGGCGGATCCATTCCGAGGGGTGATTGATTTAATTACGATGGAAGCAGTCACGTTTCCGCCCAAGGATGAGGTACTCAGTGGTGCAGCCGCAGCTGTTGAGCCAATACGAAGGAGCATTCCAGCGGAGCTTGAAGCTGACGCTGCCAAGTGGAGGGAGCAACTTGTTTCGACTCTGTTTGATTATTCTGATGAGCTGGCTGAACTCGCGGTTGCAGAGGCAGCGATTCCCGTTGATCTGATGCGAGCAACTGTCCGCAAAGCCACCCTTCACCGCAAGGTAATACCTGTTCTGGCTGGGTCCGCACTTGATTGTATTGGTGTGCAGCCTGTACTTGACGCGGTTGCCTGGTATCTGCCGAGTCCAGTGGACGTGCCTCCCGTGGAGGGGCTTGATCCAAAGAAGAAAGAGCCAGTCACAATACAACGGCCTCCCGATCCAGAGGCAGCTTTCTGTGGATTGGTTTTCAAGATTCTTGCTGAAAAGCATGGGGATATTGCATTTGTCCGGGTGTACTCCGGGACACTGAAGGCTGGAAGCAGGGCGTGGAATCCTGAGCGCCAGAAAAAAGAAAATATCGCGCAATTGTGGCACGTTCAGGCTGATCGTCGGGAGCAGGTGTCGTCCTGTTCAGCGGGTGACATCATTGGGGTTATTGGCCCACGTCAAAGCGTAACAGGCGACACGCTTTGTGATGCTCAGGCTCCAATTGTGCTGGAGTCAATTGAATTTCCAGAAACAGTCATTTCAATGGCGATTGAGCCAGAGACAAGTCTTGAAAGAAAAAAGCTCTCCGAGACACTTGAAATGATGAAGCGACAAGATCCTACGTTTCGGGCGATTGAGAGTGAAGAAACGGGTCAAACATTGATATCTGGAATGGGTGAACTGCATCTCGAGGTGATCCGTCATCGGCTCGAACGAGAATTCAACCTACATTGTCGAGTGCATAAGCCTCGGGTGAGTTACAAAGAAACGCTCGCAAAATCAGTACGAGTGCAGGGCGAATCGAATCGCCAGGTGGCTGGGCAGACGCTTGAGGCCACGGTTGCGCTCGCTGCTGAACCGACAGGCGAGCAGTCTGGCGTGACTGTCGAGCAGGGCTGGTTTCCCGAGTCTGAGCAGCTTGCTGAAGTCGCTCGAATAATGACTGAATCTGTGCGAGAGAGTGCTGAGAGAGGGGGCCTGAAAGGATGTCCGCTCTGGGGCGTGCGGATTGTAGTGCGCGAAACGTCTGTTCCTGAGCCATTTCCGACAGATGTCGCCATTCGCATCGCCGCTGCTGATGGTATTGAACGGATACTCGAAGCGGCTGGAACAGTCCTTTTGGAGCCTGTCATGCGGATTGAGGTGAGTGTGCCGGAAGAGCATTTGGGTGATGTGATAAATGATTTGCAGCAGCGTCGAGCCATTATTACAGCGACTGAAATACGAAGCGGCATGAACGTTCTGACCGCCGAAGCCCCACTTGCTGAGATGTTCGGTTACTCAGCGGCCGTTCGGAGTGTTAGTCAGGGCAGGGCAAGCTTCACAATGGCTCCACTGAAGTATGGGCCGGCTTCTGCGGAAACAGCTGAGTCGTTTGTCTGACCAGATGGACCGGCGGTACACAGAATACTCCGAAAAGTAGGCCGGTGTGTTGACATCTCTACCCTGCGGTCTTACATTTCGAGGTTCCTCTATATTCGGCCCCCGGTTCCTCATTGGGCTTGGCTGAGGTGGAGTTTGCCGTTTCGACGGCTTTTTTTAGTCTCGGCGACAGTCCTGTCGACGTCACTGGCTCACATTTCAGTGGGTATAGGATGACGTTCACAGAGCAGTGGTCATGACAGTGTTCAGAGAAAGTGGAATTGGAGTTTTGCCGTGGCTGCGCCGACGCAGGAAATAATTCGCATTCGTATGGAAGCGTATGACCATGCTGTACTCGACCAGAGTGCTGCCGAGATCGTTGATACGGCTAAGCGAACGAATTCCGAGGTACACGGACCAATACCACTTCCAACACGAATTGAACGGTACACGGTGCTTTCGGGCCCACATGTAGATAAGAAGGCCCGACAGCAGTATGAAATTCGCACGCACAAGCGGGTTGTAGATATTGTTCAGGCCACGGCCAAGACGATTGAGGCTCTTAATAAACTGAGCCTCCCAGCTGGTGTAGACATCAAGATTAAGGCCTCGTCGGCGTAACTCGCCGAGAGGTTGAAGGATGAGAGTGAAACCCGCGGGTTTCAAGGGTAAAGAAAACGCAAACTAGGAGCGCACAGTTCATGCTTGGAAGGCTTCGCGGGTAAGGGTCGAAGGGAAACGACTTCTCCCGCAGCTAAGAGGCTTCAGGTGTGACGGAAGAGGCTTTGTTGGCTTTGGCTGATGAAGCATCTATTAGCGATAAAATTATGGCTGCAGAAGATCAAAAAGACGAAACACCTGAAAGCCAGTCGGATAGCGACGCGTCAGCGGTTGCTACGGCACCTGAGCCTGCAGAAATGGGGCGGAAAGGTCTTCTGGGACGCAAGGTTGGGATGACCCAAATTTTTGATGACGACGGCACAGTTGTTCCGGTGACTGTTATCGAGGCAGGCCCCTGCACAGTGCTTCTTTCTCGTTCTGCTGATCGAGATGGCTACGATGCCATTCAGGTGGGTTACAGAGATAAGCCCCGCCGCTTAGCAAGTCGTTCTGTGCGTGGTCAGGTTGTCAAACTTGATAGTAAACGTGCCAAGAAACGAAGCCATGCCGGGATCGAAATGACGGTCAAGGCCAACTGTGAGCCACAGCGTTTTGTCCGAGAGTTTCGTGGTGAAACAAAGGCTCGGGTTGGCCAAAAAATTACAGTTGCAGTATTTGAAGGATGTGATGCCGTTGATGTGATCGGCGTGTCCAAAGGCCGGGGAACCGCCGGTGTTATGAAGCGTCATGGCTTTAGTGGACAGCGAGCAAGTCATGGCGTGAAGAAAGTGCATCGGCATCAGGGTGGTACAGGTATGTGCCAGTCCCCGGGTCGTCTCTTCAAGGGAAAGAAGATGGCTGGACGCTTTGGAAACGAGCGGTCTACGATGAGAAATCTTCGTCTTGTAGATATCGATAACGATCGAAATCTTCTGGTGGTGCGCGGCGCAGTACCTGGGCCAAATGGTGGTTATGTCGTTGTACGGCAAACCAACAAAGTTAAGCGTTCGGGTGGTGTTGGAACGCCCACTATGAAGAAGAAGGGTGCAAAATGAACCTCACTGTCTATAGCGCAGAAGGAAAAAAAGTTGGTGAGTACGAGATCGACCCGTCAGAGTTGTCTCCCAAAATCAACAAGCAATTGTTGCATGACGCGGTTGTGATGTATCAAGCTAATCTGCGACAAGGCACATTTCGTACAAAGAGTCGTGGAGAGGTTTCCGGCACGACAAAAAAAATGTATCGCCAGAAGGGTACCGGAAATGCCCGTGCTGGTTCGAAAAGAAGTGGTGTTCGTCGTGGTGGTGGGCACATATTTGCAAAACGCCCACGAGATTTTAGCTGGAGGATGCCGCGAAAAGCGCTTCAGTCAGCAACCCGAATGGCGTTAGCGGCTCGTCTCGCAGATGAAGAAGTAACACTCGTTGAGAGCCTTGATTTTGACTCCCCCAAGACAAAGTTAATGGTGGCGACGCTCAATTCGCTAGGTATGGCCGGCAAAACCGTCCTGGTTTCTTCGGACGCCCATAACGGTAACCTT
>DONH01000085.1 GCA_003509235.1 Planctomycetaceae bacterium | reverse complement strand
GTCCCTTCCTTTCATCTACCGTGGGCTACTTGCAACAATTGACGACCTGAAAGTCGGCGACCAGGACGATACACCCGTTTCCTATGGCCGCGTCGATGACCACGAACTCGCAGAACGTCTTAGCTACTTTCTATGGGGTGACATGCCTGATGAACAACTCATGCAGCTAGCAGATAAGGGCAAATTACGTATTCCAGAAACATATGCAAGTGAAATAGCACGAATGTTGGCGGACCCAAAATCTCGGAATCTTGCTGAGAACTTTGGGGTGGAGTGGTTCTCCTTAGATGAAATATCAACAGTGTCAAAAAATCCACCGGTATCGCATGCTCTCCGTCAGCAACCTATCGACTTTCTCAACTATCTGTTCGTCGAGGGACGGCCACTGCTGGAACTTATTGATTCCAAAGTAACATTTGTAAATCCCCATACAGCCAAGTTTTACCCTAAAGATCGAAAACGCATGGTGGCGTACAAAAAACAGCGAGGGATTGAAGTAGAGGCTGTTCCCAACCAGAAACTTGAAATAGTGGGCACTTCGGAGCGTGGAGGGCTTTTAACGATGCCCGGTATTCTCGCCATGAATAGGGGACCGGTGATAAGGGGAACGTGGATGCTGGAAAAGGTCTTGGGTGAGCACCTCCCCGACCCGCCTGCTAATGTTGGTCAAGTCAAACCCAATCAGCCGGGTGAAAATCTGACTTTTCGTGAGCGTTTTGAATTACACCGGAGTGATGCCACCTGTGCGATATGCCACAACAAGATTGACCCCTTGGGATTCGCCATGCAGGCGTACGATATCACTGGTGCCTACAACCCGACTGGGTTGATCCCTACGAAAGGCAAAATTCGAAAGCAGAAAAAAAACAAACCGAAAGAGGAAGAGCGTACGTTAGTCGATGCACCACTATTAGATACCAGCGGAAAGCTTCCAAGCGATGAAGCATTCGATGACTTTATTGGATTAAAGCGATTATTACTCACGTCCCAGCGTCACAAAATCATCGAAAACATCGTCAAGCGCACTCTTTCCTATGCACTTGCTCGTGAACTTAATATCTACGACATGCCGACAGTGGACGCCATCTCTAATGAACTTGACCAGCATGGTAATCTTACTGTGGGGGAGGGCACCTACCATGATTTGATTCATTTGATAGTAAACAGTTTACCCTTCACACACGCGCAAACATCACAGATGAAAACGACTGACTGAAGAAAGGAACAATATGTCCTGGCGATTAGATCGACGTCGTTTTCTACGTGGCGCAGTGGGACCGATCCTGCCATTACCTTTCTTGAATCTGATGGAAAAGAAGGCATCAGGTGCAGCAGCAGATGTTCCACCCATTCGGTTCATGACGCTGTTCAAACCAAATGGTGTGCATCCTCCCAGTTGGAGTATCAATGGTGGAACTGAGTTTGACTTCCGCATGTCTCCACTGATGCAACCCTTTGCAAAGCACAAACAGGATTTATTGATTCTGGACAACATGGGCGACTTTGGTTTTTCATCTCATGCCAACTCCACCCGCCGATTTTTGAGTGGTCATCACAAAAACACCAAGTCTGCATCCGTAGATCAGTTAATTGCTGACAAAATTGGAAGTGGAACACCACATCGTTCACTTGAACTGACAACAGAAGGTCTGTTTCCAAATCAGATTGGCTGCAGCTATATCTCTTACGATTCGAAAGGTGCTCCCATACCTCGAGAGAGTGATCCACAGCTTGTATTTGATCGACTCTTCAGGAACCCGATGCAGAACCCTGCAAAACGCCAGGAAATGAAAAGTGTGTTGGATCGTGTCTCTGAAGATGCAAAGTCTCTTTCGCGCAAAGCCGGTTCAGAAGACAGACAAACGCTCGATCAATATCTTTCAGTAGTTCGCTCCACCGAAAAACGTCTTGAGACCATCGCTGCCTCTTCTCACGACATCCCCAAGGCAACGATGGAACGTCCACTTGCGCCTGCCAATTTGAACGACCAAGTGGAATCAATGCTCGATCTGATTTCACTCGCTTTGTGGACTGATTCAACCCGCTGCGTAAGCTACATGCTTGGCAACAGTAACAGTCGAATGATTTTTGATTTTCTCGGTATCAAAGAACAGCACCACTACCTGTCCCATTTCTTTCGAAACTTCTCACGACAAAACCTGGACGCACTGCTCAAGATCAGCTTGTGGCATATGGAGAAATTTGACTATCTGCTAACACGCATGAAATCCTATCGCGATCATCACGGCAGTCTACTCGACCACAGCGTAGTGCTCTTTGGATCAGGCATGGGGCATAGCGATAATCACACGGCAACTCGAATCCCCATTATTTTGGCAGGACAAGGCGGGGGAAAATTAAAGACAGGACGCTATGTCCGTTACGCCAAGAATCAACAACTCGGACGTCTGCATCTTGCTCTACTGAAGTTATTCAATGCCGATCAGGACTCATTTGCGAATTCAGCTAGCCCACTTCCCGGACTCAATGGTTCAGACTTCACCCCCTACAGGGAGCATCCATTTGACAGCTGGGTGAAACAAACCGGCAGCAACATGACAGTGCAAGGACGACTGCGACTTTCAGAAAATCTTGATGAAGCAAAAATTTTCCTCATCGATGTGAAGGGACAACCAGCCGTACGCATTGATGTCTCCTTTCGAGACTTTCACGATTTCAACCTCGCATACCATTGCGGCACAGCCGTCAGAATCACAGGCACAGGGACCAAAAAAAGTGGACAGAGAGTCATCACAAAAGTTCAAAAACTAGATCCACTGTTCGGAAAAAAGCCTGGCTCTTCCAAGGGGTGAAGATCAATCACGCTACCTAGAATCCGATTCAGAGATTCCTGTACTAGCATAAGATCTTACGTACGATCTAAACCTGTTGTAGAGAATGAAAAAGTGTTTGTGTCACAAATTAAATTCGATCTGGACGATCTTGATGATCATGAATCGAACGAACAGTATGAGGTATTTGAGTTAGAGGCACAGTGTAGCCGGTGTAAAAAACTCGCACTGATTTTCAAATTTTTAAAAACCTCTGCTTTCTTTCTCTCTTTTGTCTCAATGAGCCCTTTAGCTAGTGTTGCTCAAGTCTTTCAGAAGTCAGACATCTTGCTCTGTTATCCTCAAACCAAAAGCATCAGAGACAAGTATTCAGCCACGGGAATAGCTTGGGGTGTTTTGCCAATTCCACCCCATTGGGACATTGAAAATCGGGATCACATCAACTTCTTTACCCAGAACGTAAGGACGATCTCTGAAGAAGGCAGAACCTTTCATGCCCGTATAGAATTTGATGCCGGCTGGGAATTATTCATCGACTATTGTCTACGCAATGGGTTGACTTATACCGACTACGCGTGCAAATCAATTGATGATCAAAACTTTGAATACCCTTGGTTTGCAGGAAGATCCTACAAAGGAGGCAGACCGTATTGGCTTTCTAGTCACTCTGCCGTTTTCAGGGATTTCCTCAAGTATCAAATCGATAAAGCACTGCTAGCAGACCATTTAAAAGTGTTGATGTTGGATGCACAAACATCCTCTGCCTTGGCTTGTCGTGACCAGTGGAGTAGTGGAGACTTCTCAACAGCGAGCATGGCAGCATTTTCTGTCTGGCTCCAACAAGAATACACTCCAAATAAATTAAACGCTCTGGGCATTCAGGACATTCAAACATTTGATTATCGTAGATTTTTAAAACAACACGGAGTTCATACCGATGCAAATTATAAGAACCGTGTGCAACAGCATGTGAGCAATGGAACACAGTTGCCGCTTTATGAAGAATTCCGATTGTTTCAGAATGTAGCGATCCGAGAGTTAACAGCTGATTTG
This sequence comes from Planctomycetaceae bacterium, assembly GCA_003509235.1. Taxonomy (GTDB): domain Bacteria; phylum Planctomycetota; class Planctomycetia; order Pirellulales; family UBA1268; genus UBA1268. Next base: position 7,759 of record DONH01000085.1, on the reverse strand, counting down.
ATTGCTTATGCAAGAGATCAAGCAAATCCTCGTGGCATTCTTGTAGGCACCTCAAGCCCTCTAGGAGATCCTTATCGAAGTACTGTGTTGGAAGAACTTGACTTTTACCAACAAGAACTGGCTATGGCGAAAAGTGACTTTGCGCATAAGCCTACGCTTACTTATAAATTTGCAGAATCTTTGGATACACATTTTATTTTGACTGCGGAACCAAGCGATTGGGAATGTATTAACAGAGATAAATCTCATGAACCAGAAGTCAAACAATGGATTGCAGAGGCGTATGCACAAGGTGCTGTATTCATCGCGCCGGCGGAGCAATGGACAATCAAGAGTGGTAACTACACACCATCTACAGATTTCACATCACTTTACAAGTGGATTGCAGAGAACGCATCCCTTTTCAATGACTTTACTGAAACACAGGCTGAAGTTGCGTTGGTAGTTTCTCGTGAGGCTACAAGAAAATATGTATACCGCATCAATAGCATCGTGCATGCTTTAGAGGAAGCGAATGTGGCATTTGATGTTCTCGTTGCAGGAGATGCTTATTTTAAGAACCCAGCATCTTTCAATACTCTAGACCACTACAAAAAAGTTCTGGTGCAAGAGGACGAATACAATTGGTTTATCAGCAAGAATGTATCTTTGAAAAATAGTCTGGACCTTTTGGGAGACAAGCTTTATAGAGTAGGAACGCATAACGGAGATGGTCAAACTCAGGCTATCGACCTCCGTAGTTTGAAAAAAAGTCTTGACTACGCAGTATCTTGCTCTGCTCATGGCGTGCGTCTCTATCCAAGAATTTCTTCCACACAGCCAAACAGTATGGTTGTTCATGTGGTGAATACCAACTACGACAATACTCATCAATTGGTGGTACAAAACGGCCTGCGTCTCAACCTAAAAAATTCAGGCTATTCCAAAGCTACTTTTTACCAAGCAGGGGAAGCGCCCATTCAATTGACTGTTACAGCAACCGGCAACAATCTCGAAGTATCTGGAATCGACAGCCTGGATTCATGGGGTGTCGTGCTTCTAAAAAATGGATTTGAATCAAATCCATGAAGATAACGCTGCTTAATACACTTCTAAAAGTGTGCAGCAAGGTCTGTAAAACAGTTAAAGCCCGCATATTCACCCGTGTTGTTTCCTCACATAGAGAATTGAGACAACAAAAGATTGCAGCCATCTACTTTAAGAGTCATGCTTGTACCAGGTAGATGCGCGTAGGGGGTCTTAAAACATTTGGGCTTTTTCAATGAATCTATTTTCTTGGATCACATATTCTGAACACAAGCAAAAAAGGCAGACCCGGTCATCATGCGGGCAGAAGCAGCATGAGACAGTGCTGTCCTCAGAGCGACTTGAACCGAGACACTATCTATCAGCCGATGGACTTGTTCATGATTCGGCCGAAAGCTGGAGTGTGACCTACGATGGGTTAACCGACGGATCTCAACATCCTTATACAATCGGGAGCGGCTATTCGAGTAGTAATTTGAATCAGGCTGACGTCGCAATGCTCGCTGATGTTGTGAGAACACGCTACGACGTGACCGGAAAAGGAATCAAGATCGGGATTATCTCTACTAGTTTCAATCGACTGGGTGGCATGCAGAAGGATATCGAACTTGGTGTTCTTCCTAAGATGAATGAAACCGTTGGTAGAGGTAAAATGTTCAACCTCCAGCACGATGACGGTGAGGCTACAGACGAGGGCCGTGCAATGGCACAACTCGTTCACTCAATTGCACCCGGTGCAGAACTTTACTTTTCTAGTTGTTATCCCTCCACCGACACCGACCCCACGAATATGACGCCCGAAGTCACTGCTAAACTTGCTATTGAACAACAAGAAATATTTGCAGACCGAATTACAGAACTTGTTGATCTTGGTTGTAAGGTAATTGTAGACGACATCTATGACCCAACAGAACCTTGGTTTCAAGATGGCCCTGTAAGCCTTGCGGTTGACAATGCTGTGAAGGAACGTGTTGTTTATTTTAGTGCCGTAAGTAACAACAGTAACTTCAGTTATCAATCAGAATTTCGTGGCACTTCCTACTCAGAAATCTCAGAGAACAGCAGTTTTCTTTTATCACTCCCGGAAGACATGAACAAGGAACAATTTCTGTATCATGACTTCGATCCTCATGCTGGAAAAAATATTCTACAAAGGGTTAGTCTTCTAGAACCGAGCCATAATAGATCCCCCTGGAACCCCAAAGATACTTTGGTCGTGCAGTGGGATCAGCCTTGGGGAGAAAACAATAGTGCGAATGAGATTTGGTTTTTTGATGACAATAAGCAGTTTCTTGGAAAGACTTCGAGTGCTCCAAAATATTCAATTGGCTTATATCCTTTGCCCGGAAGGTCAGGACCTCAAATATTTTCTGAAATTCCATCTACTTTCTATATTGCATTTGCTCATAATAAGAATGGATTCACTCATAACACAAATGTAAATGATGGTTTTGATGGTACAGAAGAGCCCACCTTTCTGAAGTGGATTATCCCATTTAACGGCAGCAAGCCTCCAGTCGGAGACGATGTATCTGGCCCTCCTTTACACAGCTTCATTGAATACGCTAATTATGGTTCCAGCACAGCATGGGGACATAATAATTCTAAACTTGCAGCAAGCGTTGGGGCTACACAATATTGGAGTACACCTGCATATCATTTGAATACCTCCGAAGGAGAGTCTGTATTGTCTGAATTCAGTTCCTTTGGTGGGACACCAATTCTTTTCGATGACGATGGCCAAAGAAAACAGGAATATGAATATCGGCCACAACCACGGTTTATTGCACCCCAGAATGGTGACACAAGTTTTTTTGAGAATGGTGACCCAGATCTGGATAGACTATTAAATTTCCCTGGTACGTCTGCTGCTGCACCGAATGTCGCAGCTGTTGCCGCACTGATGCTCGAGCTCAATCAGGAGCTCACACCTGCAGAAATTTACGAGCATCTTGCCAACTCTACAGTGAATTTAACGTTTAACGAAAAACCGGCGATAGCTGCACCAACTCTTCCAACCGCTGGAGACCCTAATCTTTTCAACTATCCGACTGGTTCAGGGCTCATTCAGGCCAAAGAGGCAGTCGATCGTGCAGCAGACATTTCCATACAAGGAAAGGTCTTTGAGGATTTTGGCCGGAATGGAATACAAGACCAAGGTGATCGGCTTCTTGCAGGTAGAGATGTCTTTCTAGACAGTAACGGCAACGGCGTTCGTGACTCTGAGCATAAATCAACAAAACCTGGTCAGTCGCTCACTGTTCTGCCGGCGTCGACTTACCATAGTTCAAACGAGACACTGTATTGGCCGACGAAGGCTGGGTCCGTCATAACATTTGAGGACATGGCAGGTATAATTACCGATGTGGAACTGAGCTATTCCATGCAAGTGCCTGAAGGTGTCGATACGTCAGACCCAAAGTCTTTCCGTCCCTTTCTGACACTCATAAGCCCTCTTGGCATTCGGGTACCGATCACTGGTGAATATCTTCAGGGCCTCTCATTCGATATGTGGAACCAACTTCATCGAATTCCAACACTTAAATTCGACCAAGAACAAATCATCTTGATGGGAGCCTCTCTGGCTGAGCCTTATAATCAGTCATTGGTAGACCTTGCGGCGTTCAAAGACACACCGGCCAATGGATCCTGGTCTCTCGAAGTTATGAATACTGATCCGTTGCACAGTTGTACGCTTGACAACTGGTCCTTAACACTCACAACAGAAGAGCCTCAGGTTGAGACTGATGCTCAAGGAACGTATGAATTTCCTGGATCACTTCTTTCATTTTCATCAGCCGTTGGTGTGTATACCCCAACGGTTGAACTAACTGACAACCAATTCATAACAACCAATAATAAGACTTCAATCGGAAAAAGAAATCTCAAACCAACTGTCAACATTGGAATTTCTCTACCTCGTGTTGAACGACCAGAACTGCTTCCCTCAACAAAAATCATTGTTGATAACAGCGTTCCGGGGCCAAACCCATTTACATTTTCATGGAATAATCTTGCTACGTCGCTGCTTCCATCGGTATCTGGTGTTCGATTCGTCGTCGACTCTGTACGTGGCACCGTTGAAAAGAAGTCTGGAGATACATGGGTTGATGTCTCTACGCCTCCAACAACCAGTAATCCACGTGAACTGCTTCGATTACTTTCATTAAGAGTAATTAAGCCAAATGATGAACTGCGGTGGATACCGCCAGCCGAATCACCACAAGCAGAAGAAGCATTCTCGCTCGTTGGATGGAATGGCGAGTTAGCATCCAAATCAAAAAGCTCTATTCGCTTTGATATGGTGTAAACGCCGGTTCGTAATCAACTATTTAGTAGTTCGATTGAATTCCTCTTTCATCGAACTAACACAAAAATCCACCTACATACTTCTGATCTTTCAGGTCTTCACGATGGTAACTCCGTTTTCTTTATCTGCCCTTTTGATCTGTTTGACAGTATTATTTTTGCAGCCACGTGAAGTCATCTCAGCCCCTTTGGACAATGAATCCATTACTCTTCCTGTTCGTATTCATCGCTTTCGCTCTGCAACCGAACCCCGACTCAACTGTTCGATGAGTGATGACGACATACGAGAGCAAATGGAAGCAGTAAATGAAACATGGAAACAGGCCTCGATCATCTGGGAGATTGAATCGATCCAAAACATGACACCACAGATGCCCGGAGCGTTTGCTCTCGCTCTTTCCCAAAATCGTGAAAAGATAGCACCCGCTCTGATTGCCAACACCCAGCGTAAAGATCTACTTGCCAACGGGTTTAATGTTGTAATCGCGGAAGATTTTGAAAAATCAATTGGTGGAGTTTTTATTCCAAAGCCTGATGGCGTTGTCTATTTTGCAACGCGGGGTCCTAAAGGAGTGCAGACACCTGCTGTGCTTGCACACGAGTTAGGCCACGCTCTTGGTTTACCACACACTATTTTTGAAAAAAATAATAATTTGATGATGGGTGCTGGACCTGGTCGGATACCGACTCGCATCAAACCGATAACCGATTCACAAGCCGCGATTGCTCGTTCATATGCTGTGCAAGGAAGACCATTTCAGCCGCAAAGAATACGGGGGCCTCAAGGAAGCCCGACTGACGTATTTCGAATTCTCGATTCAACGGGAAGTGGGATCCTTCGCATTGAAGATATTGCTCCTGAATTTCGTGAGTTTACTCGTGAGCTTTTTCGCAAGGCTTCTCGATCATCAAATGACACAATAACACAGGATGAATACAAAATTATCTCAGAACACCAACGAGTCAATAAAAAACGAAATGCATTTGGGCCAGAAATTGTCCCACAAATATTATTACGATTTGATTTAAATCTTGATGGAACGCTCACACGAGAAGAAGTCGATAATCCACGTTCCCTTGTGTTTCGACAATTCAACCAATGGGACAAAAATGGTGATCAAAAGCTAACCCGGAATGAAATGAAGGAAGCGCTTACTAAGACAGGCAGGTAAAACGCCTGTTAGAAATCAACTGATACTGTTAATCAAAACTGCGTGGAGAATGTGTGTAGACTAGTGAGTGGCGGCGGGCCAAAAAAAGAATTGATATGTACTGCGAGTGAAACAAGTTCGGCCTTCTGTTGCCAAATAAACTTCGCTCCATGTTTTTCACCACGAGACTTCTGCCAAGGATACCCAGTTTTTCCTGAAGCACCGGTGCAACGAACTCTCCACTAGATTTTGTCGGGAGATCATGGAACTGTCACTCTGGGAGAAAGTTCTTTTTTTCCAGATTCCCCGACGTTGGGTCCATCTGCACCTGGCCAAAGAGTAGCTCGGACGTCAGTTAAGGATGGAGGTTTTAACTGCGTCTCCGAGCACTACAAGGGGTTTCAACAACTATGCGGTCGTATTTGTTTAAAGATAGGCTCGGACGTCTGGTGTTGGAAAGAATTCAGCGTCTCCGAACCTACTCGCACCGTCCATGGCCTTTTTTTGTTTTCGTTTTTACCCCGCTATTTACATCATAGAAATCGTTATGAATAGTTTTTAATGCAATCATCTCAATAAAATATTATTGATCCTTCACTCATTTCTCTTCTCATTTTTGATATCGAAATGTATCTGAACTATGTGACACACCTTGTTCTACCAGGGTCACAATAATCGGGTCTCTTTTTATGTGCTTCACAATGTGGTCATCTTCTTGCTGAAAGGTTGTGCCTTTACCACTATTTTTATGCATCGGAATCTGATAATCCTCGACTTCACCATCTGGTTCGGTGAAGGTAAGAGTGATTTCTTCTGCCTTCACTTCTGTTGATCGTTTCTGTCCGTTAAGAACATGAATTGCAACAACATCTCCATCAACACAAAATTCAGCAATCAGAGAATCTTTTCCAAGAGGGACTAGTTCACCGCCGTGTGGACCATGGGGAAATGAAAATTCTTTTGATGAATATGTCTTTCCATTCTCTTGAAGACTGACGACGATTGGGTCTCTAACAATGTGATGCACAACGTGCGCACTGTTTCTTTGAAAAATTCTTTCCCCATTCTCATCATTTGCTTCGATTTTATAGTCTTCTTTTTCTCCGTCGGGCTCTGTGAAAGTAAGTGTCAGAAACTCAAGGGAACTCTTTAGTGGCTTCTGCTCTTGATCAAGTAACCGAGCCGTGACGACTTGTCCATCACGAACAACCAGTTCCACATATCTGCTTGCACCTTCAAGCGAAACCAAGACGCCGCCACTTGGACCATGGTGATGGACGCCATGGTGATCAGCTTGGGCTGTCGCAACCATAAAAGATGCTATGAACAGAGTGAAAATGAGGAGTATTGATTTCATCATTATTTTCCTAAAACGAGCCTAAAAAGCTCAAAAACGTGTAAACCCTTATTGAGAACGAGTCTCAATAAGGTAGCATGCCGCTGGGGCGGCCGCAAGAGGGTAATACTTTGCACATCTTATTCGGTGCATAGATGCGTCAGAGTAAGGAAATCCTGCAATCCGCCAGGCCATAAAATCTTTAAAGTATGACCGGCTTTCACGTACTTTCTCAGCTGCAGAATATTACGGAGTCTGGCCTGAGAGCTCTTCACGAATACAAAATAGCCTATCTCCTGTGCGAATGATCAAACTTCCAGTGACCGCCGCTATTCCATATTGAACTCGACCAGCAAACATTCTTGCGCTGGCTTTTCGTTCTTTCTCTGTCTCTGCATTGATCAACTTCGAATCAATGTTCTCATCTTCTGGATCCCACAATTCATTACTGGCAAGAACCTTAAATTCTGGCCCCGTCTCGATCACATCTGTTATGCCACTCTTACCAAAGAAATAAATTCGGTTACCAAGGGCAAGTGGAGTTGCCCAACATGATTGGGTAATTCGCTCACTGTAATACTGTTCACCCGTCTTAAAGTCGCAGCAAAATACAACACCTGCACGATTCACCCAATAAACATTTCCGTCACTATAAAGTGGCGATCCAAATGAACTGTTTGCTTTCTCAGCCGCCCACAATCTTTTTGGCTTCCAAATGCCCTCTACACGCTTGGCAGTTAAAACCATATTTGATTCTTGTGCCTGCTTTGCGTTGCCTCCGTCACGACCCGCAGAGGCGCCGATGAGAATGGCATTTGTCCCATAATCAATTGGTGTAGCAACAGTATTTCCAGATACGTGTTCGTAACTCCAAAGCAGTGATCCATCCTCAATGTCATAACTATCAATGCTACCTGCAGAGCTACAAATAATTTGT
>DONH01000278.1 GCA_003509235.1 Planctomycetaceae bacterium | reverse complement strand
TAGCTGAGTCACGCTGATAAATCCCACCATCTGATTGTTGAAACGTAAGAACGTATTGAACTGCTCGTAACACCATCGGACTATCGGCAGACGTTCCGGTTCGAACAAGTGCCGCTATTGCGAGAGCCGTTACTGCTGGACCACTTTGAGGCGAGAAACTTCCATCCGGCTGTTGACCTTGCTCACGCAAATAACGCGACGCTTTCGTAATTGCGTTTTCGATTGTTTCTGGGGTCGTCGCCGTGACTGTTGCTTCAAAGGCACACGAAATTACAAGCGAATAAATCAAAGGGAGGAAACACAATCTGGAAAAAATCACAAACAATTTCATTGAACACCTTGGCCTCTTCGGCATGCTGAATAAACCCTCGGCACAGAATGAGAAGACGACGTATTGTACAGGGAATACGCACGCGAGCAAAAGTTGCGTTATTCACTCACACAACGTGCTTAGACCGGTGCGGATGGCATCGCTCGAGGATATGGTGGAATTTTACAAGGTGGAAGATCAATGCCGTATTCAACTTCCCACTCACTTCGCTCAGCATTGTCAGCGTAGTACGTGAGCCAAATCAATGAATCCACAACAGGCTCAGGGTACCAATCACCTGTAGAACATTCAGGAGGCCGACCTGCAACGCTACAATCCCAGTGGAAATAGTTATCTGGTAGATCAACACGTTTGATCGATGTCGGAAGGATTTCTTTCCGAATGAGGTTGTAGAGATCACGATCTGAAAGATGGTCCGTAAAATCGAGAATAATTCGACCCTCATAGAGTCTTTCGATCACCCCCCACAACTCTTCGCGAAGATGTTCCTCGCTCAGGTTACAAGCCGGTTGCAATACAAGTGAGGGATTAAACCAGCGGCCAACAGGTAAAACCGGTGCCTGCTCCCAAGCCAACATGGATTCAAGATAACGATTTTCTACTTCCGTAGGCATTTCAAAAAAATCAATATCACCGAACGTTTCATCTTCTAGAAATGGTTCGATTGCATCTCGCAATTCTGCATTTTGCAACAGGCAGAATACTTCTTCAGGAGTCGGTGTATTTGTGAAATTCATGGTGCAACCTACATCAGGTGGCCGTTTCAATTACTCGTTGGGAATGACATGGTTTTCCCTTACCCGACATTACCAACGCGATTTTGTGACGCAACAAATCGGAAGACAATTTTGCTGAGAAAATCTGGGTGTGTTTCGGCACGACCGTTACGACATGACAAGTCTTCGTTGGCCTTCAAAATCAGTACATATCACCGACGTTACCACGAGCAGTTCCTTGTCGCAGAATCCTGCTATTTTGGGCAGGTTTTGACGGTCACCAGAGTTTCTAGGCACTTCGCGGGCCGCACGCCGTTGCCTCGAGGGCCGAAATCTTGCTCAATCGCCGTTCATGACGACCGCCTTCAAAATCTGTATTGAGCCAGATTTCTGTCATTTTTTCCTGCTGTTCTGCACCTACCATTTCTGCAGCCAGGCAGAGAACATTCAGATCGTTGTGGCGTCGACTCATCTCAGCTGCAACCTCATCGTGGCACGTCGCGGCACGAACACCTGGAATCTTATTCGCGGCAATAGCCATTCCTACACCGGTGCAACAGAGTAAAATTCCTCTATCAACCAAGCCATCGGCAACCTGACGGGAAACATCGGCAGCTACGTCTGGATAATCCACTGCTGTTTCGTCATAGCTTCCACAATCCTTTACAGAATGACCGTGACGCTCCAGGAATCCGATCAGACGACGGCGGGCATCAACACCTCGGTGGTCGCTTCCGATCGCAATTTTCATTCATTCAATCCAGGCTGCAGGCCATGGCTCCCGCACATTAACATCATTTCGAATTGCATATTCGACTGATCAGAATTTCACTCCATCAACTATCTAGCGAACTTCGAAGATCTAGTATATCGATTTGAGCATCAAGATGCTCACAGATTTGCTGAGCACACTGGTTGTAGGCTTCAGCAGTCCCTCCAAATGGGTCCAACACATCTTGATTTGTAGGTGAAAGCATGTGCACTCGGTCAGCAAATTTCGGAAACTGGGCGAGAATTGCTGCCCGATGGGCGGCTGTCATCGTCCACACAATGCCAGCTTTTTGAAGCAATTCTTCTGTAACGATCTGGCTTGTGTGACCACTCAAATCAATTCCTTCTTGTTCCATTGTATGAAGAGCCTTGTCGCTGGCGCTACTCCCTCCCCAACCAGACAGGCCAGCACTTTTGACATCGACACCATGTTTCTTGATTTCGTTGGCCTGACAATTCAATTTCTGGGCTATTTTTTTGCGAAATAACGCTTCGGCCATTGGACTGCGACAGGTATTTCCCGTGCAAACAAAAAGTATCGTTAATCGTGCAACATCTTGAAGTTCTTCTTCACTAAACGAATTGCCGCGAATGACATGAAAGCCTGTCTTGTGAATTTCGATTGTTGAAACTGTTTCTTGAATTGGCTGTATACCGTCGTCTATCAAAAGTATTGACTTCTTATCTTGTCCACAAAACTCCATAAGATCAGTGACCGTCTTCGGAGGCTCTGTGCTTATACCGGGCTCTGCAAGCACAACGGGGCCAGCAAAAAGTCGCATGCAGTCCTGCAGCATCCTATGTCCCGGTGCCCGCAAGCGAATTCGGTCATCGCACAAAATGTGTGGTTGTATGGACGCTGGTAATTGATGCACCAAACCATCTGGATGATTATCCTGCAGCAGCATCGCCAGCGGACCTGGCCAGCATTGTCGCGCTAATCGCAAGGCAAGTGGTGTCATCGCTGGTACCCAGTCAGACGCTTCATCACTACTCTTAATAGCAATTGTCAATTGGGGCTCATGCTCTATCGCATCAGCGAATGTACACACTCTCTCGACGGCTGTCTCATTTGTTCCCGCAGCAGCGAAGCAATAGTTTGATTCAGTTGGTACACCAACAACATCTCCTTCAGCGAGCGCTTGCACAATGCGATGCACCACATCACGCAGATCTTCAGACTCTTTTAGATTGATAACAGTCGGTGACATATATTCCATCGTGGAGTATGGATATCCGTAGCCTCTGAGCCAATTCCTCGTTTGCTCCTTTTGGCCCATCGGCAAAGTTCGGAGCCTACACCAAGCAGTTAAGCATCGCAGACTAGGTAAGACTACTTCAACCGATGTCAGTAGGAACAAGTCCTTTATTCCCTAAAAATAACTCGCTGTTTCCAACTCTGGCAACTTTTCGCCTTGTGGAGACCAGAGTTTCTTCGGTATTTCTCAGCGGCTTGCTGTAAAAGGCCTCCGTCCGCTTGGCTTGATGCTTCATGCTTATGACTGATTAATTGATTGAGCCGTTTCACCTATGCCGAACACCTATAAATCCAAAGAACGCATCTCCTGGGCTTCTCTCATCATCACGTTCATGGTGATTGGTCGCCTGCTTTGCATTACTGGATTACTGACGTTGCTTGCTGGGTCAAAAGATGCTTTTGCTCAATCAGCAGTTGTTGAACAGCTTCCGTCAACTGTTGATAGTACGGAGCGAGACGAACGCATTGTTGAGGTTCGAATTGAAGGAAATGAGACTGTTGAAATCTCAAAACTGCCACAACTTAACACACGAGCGGGTCAAATTTTTGATCCACAAGCCATCGAAGAAGATGTACGAACGCTCCATCGCACACGAAAATTTATTGACGTCCTGCCTAAGTACGTACGGGTACGTCAAGGGGTCGTAGTTGTCTTCACTGTAGTAGAACGTCCAACACTACGTTATGTAAAATTTGTTGGTAACCAACGTGTGACAACTCGAACATTACGAAAAAAATCAGAAATTGATGTTGGTGATTCCATTGATAGCTATGTTGTTGAAGAAGCCCGTCGTCGACTTGAAAGTTACTACCATGAGAAAGGTTACGACGCAGCTCGTGTAACAACTGTTGAGGGAACAAAGCCGGGCGACAAAGGAGCAGTCTTTCTTGTAGATGAAGGTCGTAGTCGCAAATCTTTTTGGACCACATTTGTTGGAAACACAATTGCAACCGATGCTCGATTACTCACACAGATCAAATCTAAGCCGGGATTTTTCTGGTTCCTCGGTGGTGACGTTGATCACAAAAAAATCGATGCGGATGTTGATACGCTCACAGCCTATTACCGCAGCCTTGGTTTTTTCCAGGCACGCGTTGGTCGTGAAGTCCAAGTCATACATGGCCTCGGCCGGGACTGGGCTTTACTCACCTTTGTCATCAATGAGGGGCCTCGTTACAAGGTTCGAAATGTTTCATTTCTTGGCAACAGTCGCTTTAAAGGGGAATTCCTCGAGCGTGATCTGAAACTAAAAAGTGGTGAATTCTTTCACCAAGATCACATGGATTCTGACCTAGGTCTTATCCGTGATATTTATGGTGGCCGTGGTTTTGTATTTGCTGACATTCAAGCAGACCCACGGTTTCTCGAGCAGCCCGGTGAACTTGATCTGGTCTACAAGGTGGCCGAGGGACAGAGATATCGGGTTGGACAAATCAACGTCCGTATTGGTGGCGAAAACCCTCATACTCGCCATAGCGTCATATTGAACCGACTCTCCCTCCGGCCCGGTGACATTCTGGACATCCGCAAACTGCGTGCCGACGAACGGCGAATTGCATCGAGTGGTCTCTTCCTTAATGAACCTGCACGAGGAGAGGGACCACGGATTGTTTTTAGTAAGCCTGATCCGTCTGAACAATTAATCGCTCGTGAGCCAAATCAAAAAGGCTTTCGAGGCCAGAGCCCTGACGATGGTGACGCCGTGCTTGACCTCGTACTCAAAGGTGAATTAGCTCCATCACCATCCGAGCAGAATTCTGCAGATGCTGCTCGTGAGCTCACTCCAGGCACGAAAAACTCCGTCGACCCTATTGAGATGCGCGAGCAGCCCCAATGGCGAGGACAAAGTCCAGCGTACGGATATCAACCGCCCGCATTTACCACTCCGGCACCCGCTACAAGTCCGCCACCGTATAGACAGTCATTCCCTCAGCAGGCTGCACCTGCTCGCCCGGCGAATGTTCCTAGTCCATCAACAGACCAAAACCCAAATGTAGCTGCATGGGGTGGCTCTGCGATAGCAGCGACAAGCCCCGGGGCTGTTGACTACGGGCGGATTCCACCCGCCTCTCCAACAGCAACCCCAATGGTTGCCCAGCAACCTATCGCTCAACCTCAAGCGGCTCCTAACGCACCCTCGGGTTATGCACAGTCAGGTTTTGGACAACCTGGTTTTGCAGATCCTTCTGGATTTGATCCGCTTCCAAATGTTCCCGGAATGGGTCAACCAGGGCTGCCACCACCGGGCTTCACTCAGCCTCCTCTTCAACCATTTCCTGGCAACGAACCTTATGTAGTCGTTGATGTAAATGCTGAAGAAACACAGACAGGCCGGCTCATGATCGGAGCGGGAGTCAACTCCAATGCAGGCCTGGTTGGAAACATTGTAATCGATGAACAAAATTTTGATATTACTCGGCTTCCAACAAGTTGGGATGACATACGAAACGGTACTGCCTTTCGCGGTGCAGGCCAAAGGTTTCGACTGGAAGCAGCACCTGGTACAGAGTTACAGCGATACACTGCGACCTTCCAAGAACCATATCTTTTTGATACTCGCGTCGGACTCTCAACGAGTGCCTCATACTTCACTCGTTACTTTTTCGACTGGGCTGAAGGTCGTGTAGGAGGCCGTGTTGGCCTTGGGTATCAGTTTGTCTTTGCGCCTGATTTTTCAGTGAATGCTGGGTTCCGTGGTGAAAGTGTTGATATCTTCAACCCTCGTGTTCCCGGTGTACCCGACATCGAAAGGATGCAAGGAACAAACTCGGTCTATGGCTTCAGTGCAGGACTTATTCATGACACTCGAGACAGCCCTTTTCTACCAACAGAGGGCCACCTTGCGACTGTCGAATTTGAACAGGTGATAGGAACTTTTATCTACCCACGAGGTGTCTTTGAAGCTCGGCAATACTTCCTTCTTAATCAGCGACCTGATGGTTCAGGCCGGCATACCTTATCGATAGGCACCATACTCGGATTCTCTGGTCCTGAAACACCATCGTATGACAACTTTTATGCTGGTGGATACAACACGATGCGAGGTTTTGTTTTTCGTGGAGCAAGTCCACGCCAGCGAAGCCAAACCACGGGCCAAGAGGCAATTGTTGGTGGACCATTTGAATGGTTAAACACCATTGAATATATGTTTCCCATTACTGCCGATGATTCCCTTCGTGGGGTTGTCTTTACTGATTTTGGTACGGTTGAACAAAACGTGACTATAAAAGACTTTCGAGTTTCCCCAGGATTCGGTCTCAGAATCACCATGCCTGCACTTGGGCCGGCTCCCATCGCCCTCGATTTTGCAGTACCTGTTTCATACGCCGAGTTTGACAGCCAACAACTCTTTAGCTTCTTCGTCGGATTCGCACGATGAAAACTCGTTCTAACGCGCGTTTGCTTCATTGACAGATTTTGCAACTGCAGAACCTGCGACGTAAGCACTCGACCAAGCCCACTGAAAATTAAAGCCTCCAATTCGACCATCCACATCAAGAACTTCACCAGCGAGGTAAAGACCGGGACACTTTCTACTTTCCATGGTTTCGAGTTT
>DONH01000048.1 GCA_003509235.1 Planctomycetaceae bacterium | reverse complement strand
GATTTTGATGTGTGCATTGCAGCACCAGACATGATGGGCCTTGTTGGCCCTCTTGGAAAGGTTTTGGGCCCACGAGGATTAATGCCAAGCCCACGTGCTGGAACTGTCACGGCTGATATTTCCAAAACTGTCAAAGAGTATAAGGCTGGCAAAGTCGAATTTCGCAATGATCCCACTGGTATTATTCATGCCGCGGTTGGAAAAGCGAGTTTTGAGAATGATAAACTTATTGACAACATTCATGCATTTCTTGAGCAGATCCGAAGCATGCAGCCGAATGCAATTCGAGGGCAGTACATAAAAACAGTTGCTATCTCTGCCACTATGTCGCCCGGAGTGATGGTGGCTGCTTAGTCCGGCAATCCAAAAGCCCTTAATTTTTATTCAGAAAACAATTAACACAAACACTTAAAAGAAAACCATGAGCAAACTTGTCAAACAACTCATGATGGACGATCTTCAATCTCGTCTTCAAGGCGTTGGGGATGTTTTCGTTGTGTCTCTTGGTCAGCTAGACGCACAAAAAACGACCGACCTAAGACTCACCCTGCGAAAAAAAAATATAAGTCTTCAACTCATCAAGAATGCACTGGCGAAGCGTGTTCTCGCCGAAACGCCACTAGCACCTGCTCTTGAAAATCTCAGCGGCATGCTGGCACTATGCTGGGGTGGTGAAGACGTTGTGGACTTGGCAAAAGAACTCAATCGCCTCGCCGAACTCGATGGTTTTGAGCAGATCGAGTGTCGTGGTGGTGCGATGGACGGCTCAAAACTTGAGCCTGACGATCTGAAAAAGGTCGCAAAATGGCCGACGCGCACAGAGCAACTCTCTATTTTGTCCGGCCAAATGCTGTCAGCGGGCGCAACATTATCCGGGCAACTCTTGGGTGGCGGAAGCTCACTGGCTAGCCAAATCAAGAGCAGAATGGAAGAGTTAGAAAAGTCTGGTGACGAGGTCACTGCGGCATAGAGTAAAAAAAGGAGTGGATAATCAGAGATTTCTAAGAAAAATAGTCAAGCCCAAATTTTGGGACTAGTCAGAGGGAAATTTCGTGGTAAGAAAATAGATTCAGGATTCGGTTGAAAGAGGTCGTTCCAACGAATCGAGAGTTCGGAATCAGGCATAAAAGAGATTCCCGGCTACAATGTGACGGGAAAAACGAGTTAGAACTACACATTTAAAAGCCTTTATGGCTATTTTCTTGAGTGAAAGGATCGCGATCAATGGCAACGGCTGAAGCAACAGAGGCAACCCGGGAATTTTCGACAGAGACGCAGGAACTCGGTGATCGCATCGTTGGCCTCACGTTAAAAGCAGCGAAGGAACTCTCCGATTACCTTGACGAAGTGCACGGCATTAAGCCCGCTTCAGGTGGTGCTGTCATGGTAGCAGGTAGTGGTGCTGCCGGTGGAGAAGGTGGTGGCGAAGCTGCTGCCGAAAAGACTGAGTTTGATGTGGTTCTGGAATCTTTTGGTGACAACAAAATTAGTGTGATCAAAGTGGTTCGCTCAGCAACCGGACTTGGCCTGAAGGAAGCAAAGGATCTTGTTGAAGGTGCTCCTGGCAAGGTTAAAGAAGGAATTGCCAAAGAAGATGCCGAAAAACTCCAGAAAGAGCTTGAAGAAGCTGGAGCCAAGGTCTCTGTTAAGTAGTTTCTTAGCTGTTTTTCTGTTTTCTAGCCAGGGCATTGGCGACTCGGGTAGGAAACGGTATAGTATTTGCGTGCAATCCTTCTGTTCCAAGCCCGCTCACTGCGGAATTCCTGTGTCCTATATTTTGATCACACCTGATCATTTGTCGGTGTTTGTCCAACACCGTTCGTTTCTTTCGATTCACTTCGTCAGTGGTTTTACTGAGTAGTAATCGAAACTCGTAGTGCCCCCACAATATCCGTAGCTCAATCCTTTAATATTTTTCCTCTGCAAGGAGTGATTTGTCAATGGCAACTCGTGCTGTTCGCCGACTCCAGCCCACAGAAATTCGTCACTTTGGTAGCAATCGAAGCACTCACGAGATGCCCAATTTGACGGAAATTCAGACTCGATTCTTTGAGTCCTTCCTTCAATATGATGTTCCTCCAAGTAAAAGAAAAGATCAGGGCATTGAAGGTGTCCTTCGAGAAATTTTTCCAATCGAGAGCTACGACAAAACCGTTCGCTTGGAATACGTTCGATACGATCTTGGAAAACCTCGATACGATCCGGATGAATGCCGCCAACTTCGTCTGACATACGGTCGCCCGCTTCGTGTCTGGCTTCGCCTGACACGGGAGCAGCCGATCGAAGAGGAAGTCTACCTCGGTGACGTCCCGATCATGATGGGCGGCGGAGAGTTTATTATCAATGGGGCTGAACGAGTTGTTGTCAGCCAACTTCATCGTTCTCCGGGCATCGATTTTGTCGCTGATACGGAATCAACAGATCGTAAAACATACAATTGCCGAATCATCCCTGAACGTGGCAGCTGGATCGAACTCAACGTGTCAAAGAAAGACACCCTCCAGGTTCGAATTGATCAGAGTGGAAAATTTTCGGCGCTTACTTTGCTTCGAGCAATGGACCCTAAGCTAAGCAGCGATACCGACATTTTAAAGCTGTTCAACAAGACCAAGGTTGAAAAAGTTGCAGGAAGCCGCAGTGTTTCGAAGCTTGAAGGCAAGACTGCTGCAGACGACATTGTGTATCCGAAGAGCAGTGATCGAGCGGGTGAAATCATAGCAGAGGCTGGTTGCACGATCACTCGGGACCAGTCTGAACTGATCTGCTCATCTGGTCTCAAAGCCGTTGAGTTAATGCCTTCCAACAAAATGCCTCTCATTGAAAATAGTCTTCGAGAGGATGCTGATGAAGCCAAAAAAAGGACGTCGGTTGCTCCAAGCCATCAAGACGCACTTATTCGTATTTACCAACGATTGCGACCAGGTAATCCCGCAGCATTAGAAAAGGCAACTACGCTTTTTGACGAAAAGTTCCGGGATACAAATCGCTACCGTTTGGGTCGAGTCGGTAGATTTCGAATTAATAGAAAGCTTGGGCTTTCTGTTCCCGAAACTGAGATGACCCTTCGTGCTGATGACTTGATTGCTGCAATTCGGTACATGCTGGAATTAATGAATAGTGAGAACGAAGCAGTCGAGGTTGATGACATTGATCACTTGGGAAATCGACGGCTGCGAACGATTGATGAACTGGCGAGTGATGAGCTCCGTAAGGGCTTCCTTAAACTCCGAAGAACTGTTCAAGAGCGAATGAGCCTGAAAGACATCTCTGAGATGACTCCACGTTCACTTATTAATCCAAAAAGCATCTCCGCAGCTATCGAGTACTTTTTTGGTCGAGGAGAACTCTCGCAGGTTGTTGACCAGACGAATCCCCTTTCGATGCTTACGCATGAACGACGGCTTTCGGCTCTTGGCCCTGGTGGCCTCAATAGAAAGCGAGCTGGCTTTGAGGTTCGTGACGTTCACATTTCCCACTACGGTCGCATTTGTCCGATTGAAACTCCCGAAGGCACCAATATTGGGCTTATTTCGAGTTTAGCCATTTACTCTGGTGTCGACTCGTACGGTTTTCTCGTCACACCTTACCGCAAGGTTTCAAAGAGTAAGCTGCTCGATGATGTTGTGTGGTTACGGGCTGATGAAGAACATGAAGCCTATCTAGCGCCTGCCGATGCACCTGTTGTTGACGGCAAAGTTCGCGGAGAGACTATCGTTGCACGATACCGAGGGGACTTCGTGCTCGTTCCAGCTGAAAAAATTCAGTATATTGATGTCGCGCCGAGCCAAATGGTTGGCGTGTCAGCTGGGCTCATTCCGTTCCTAGAGCACGATGATGCGAATCGTGCGTTAATGGGTTCAAATATGCAACGACAGGCAGTCCCATTGCTCGTGACCGAGCCGCCGATCGTGGCAACAGGTATGGAGCGAGATGTTGCAGCCAACTCTGGCCTACTTATTCGGGCCGACCGTAAGGGAACGATCACCTATGTTGATGCAGATTCGATTGAAATAAACGAAACTGACATTTACAAACTACGAAAATATGTCGGACTGAATGAAAGAACCTGCCAAAATCAAAAGCCTATCGTTCAGCTTGGCCAAAAGGTTGAGAAGAATGAAGTCATTGCTGATGGTGCTGCCACGTTTAAAGGTGAACTGGCCTTGGGTCGCAATGTCCTCGTTGGCTTCATGTCGTGGGATGGTTTCAACTTCGAAGATGCCATCATTATCAGTGAGGAGCTTGTTGAAGACGATGTGTATACATCGATTCATATCGAAGAATACGACATTGAAATTCGTGACACAAAACTCGGCCGAGAAGAGTTCACTCGTGACATCCCCAATGTTGGTGAGCGAGCTCTACATAATTTGGATGATGGTGGCATCGTACGCATAGGCACCTACGTTCGTCCGGGAGATATTCTTGTTGGAAAAGTTTCTCCAAAGAGCAAGACAGAACTCACTCCGGAAGAAAAACTTCTTCACGCAATTTTTGGGCGAGCTGGCGAAGATGTAAAAAATGACTCGCTTGAGGTTCCGTCTGGGGTAGAGGGCATCGTTATTGCCACGGAAAAATTTGCTCGACAGATGAGTCTGTCAGAAGAAGAGCGTCGTGATTTCCAGAAGCAGCTCAAAGAGGCTGAAAGCGAAGGTAACCTTATGGTTGCTGAAGCATTCGGCTCACTTGTTGCTGAAATTGAGAAGGTTTTGCAGAAGCCTCTTGCTGCTGCCGATGGCAGCCCTCTTGTTCGAAATCAAGATCACAAGATTGTTGCGGAACGGGCGGCTGAGTTCTCTCTAGAAGCTCTCGATATTCGCTCTCCACAAAGAAAAGCTGATATAGAAAGACTCTTTAAAACCTTGTGGCCTTCTGTAGAGGAAGCACTCGATACAAAAGAACGTCGCCTGAACAGCATGAAACGCGGTGATGAGCTACGGCCTGGTGTCCTTCAGATGGTCAAAGTTTATGTCGCTGCGAAGCGAGTTATCTCTGTTGGTGACAAGATGGCTGGACGACATGGAAACAAGGGTGTCATCGCCAAGATCTTACCGAAGGAAGACATGCCGTTTCTTGCCGATGGCACGCCTGTCCAGATCATGCTAAACCCTCTTGGGGTTCCAAGTCGAATGAATGTTGGCCAAATCCTTGAAACGCACCTTGGCTGGGCAGGAAAATTGCTTGGATTCCAAGCTGTCACTCCTGTCTTTGATGGTGCAAGTGAAGAGGAGATTAACGACGTTCTGAATGATGCTGGCCTCCCCAAGCATGGAAAAGCCAAGTTGTTTGATGGACGCACAGGTGAACCACTCGAGCAGGAAACAACCGTTGGTTACATCTACATGCTGAAGCTACACCATCTTGTAGATGATAAAGTTCACGCTCGATCAACAGGCCCATACTCTCTCATTACGCAGCAACCACTTGGTGGCAAAGCACGGTTTGGTGGACAGAGGTTTGGTGAGATGGAGGTCTGGGCTCTAGAAGCGTATGGTGCCGCCTACATCTTGCAAGAACTCCTCACTGTCAAAAGTGATGATGTTGAGGGAAGAACAAAAATCTATGAAAGTATGGTCAAAGGTGAAAACACCCTTGAAGCCGGAACCCCGGCCAGCTTCGACGTTCTCACGAATGAGATTCGTGGACTTGCCCTGAACATGCAGTTAGAGAAACGTCGTATCTGATATAAAAAGTGAATAACAGGCATGGAAAGTGCTTTTTATTCAAACGTTACTGTTCCACAATAAGTTTTAAACACCATTAGTTGACTATCCCTTGGAGAAATCTCCGTGAGCATCGGCGAAGCAACCTACGATCGCGTCAATGACTACTCAGCCGTAAAAATCAGTCTGGCCAGACCGCACGACATCCGTAGCTGGTCGTTCGGTGAGGTGAAAAAACCTGAGACGATTAATTATCGTACGTACCGTCCCGAAAAGGATGGACTCATGTGCGAAAAGATATTTGGCCCTGAAAAAGACTGGGAATGCTCCTGCGGCAAATACCGGGGCATGAAATACAAGGGCATGATCTGTGACAGGTGTGGAGTAAAAGTGACCCATAGTCGCGTTCGTCGCAAGCGAATGGGCCATATCGAACTCGCTGCTCCAATTGTTCATATCTGGTTTTTCAAGGCCATGCCAAGCCGCCTTGGTGCCTTGCTGGACATGAAGACCACCAGTCTCGAAAAGGTAATCTACTTCCAAGACTACGTTGTCCTTGATCCCAAAGATACGCCCTTCAAGAAACAACAGTTACTCTCTGAAGAAGAGTGTCGTGCTGCTCGTGATGAGTATGGCGAGACGGCTTTTGAGGCAGAAATGGGCGCTGAAGCAGTTCGGAAACTGCTTCTTGGTCTTGACCTTGTTGAACTTTCAAAAGAGCTCCGCATAGAACTCGAACAAACAGGTTCAAAGCAGAAAGCCAAAGACCTCGTCAATCGATTAAAAATTGTTGAAGCGATTCGTGATAGTGAAAACAAACCCGAATGGCTGGTTCTTGATGTCATTCCTGTCATCCCTCCGGATCTGCGTCCACTTGTCATGCTTGATAGCGGGAATTTTGCCACGAGTGATCTTAACGACCTCTATCGCCGAATAATCAACCGAAATAATCGTTTGAAAAAACTTGTTGACCTCAATGCCCCTGAGGTCATTATCCGAAATGAAAAACGAATGCTTCAGCAGTCTGTTGATGCATTGTTTGACAACAACCGTTGTAAGCGACCTGTTCTTGCTTCTAGTAATCGTCCTTTGAAAAGTCTTACAGACATGATCAAAGGAAAGCAGGGGCGTTTTCGTGAAAATCTACTCGGTAAGCGAGTAGATTACTCCGCTCGAAGTGTGATTGTCGTTGGCCCGCGGCTCCGTCTGCATCAGTGCGGACTTCCTAAGAAGATTGCTCTGGAATTGTATCAGCCGTTTATAATAAGGCGCCTCAAAGACCTCGGGCATGCTGACACAATTAAAAGTGCCAAGAAAATGCTCGAACGCAAGGACGCCGAAGTTTGGGATATCCTCGAAGAGGTCATTCATAACCATCCCGTTCTTCTCAATCGTGCTCCGACTCTTCATAGAATGGGAATTCAGGCTTTTGAGCCTGTTCTTGTCGAGGGAAACGCCATCAAACTACATCCGCTTGTCTGCAAGGGATTCAATGCTGACTTTGATGGTGACCAGATGGCAGTCCATCTTCCACTCTCTATAGAAGCTCAGGTGGAAGCACATACTCTGATGCTGGCAACAAATAACATCTTTAGTCCTTCCAATGGTGCACCAATTATCTCGCCATCACAAGACGTGGTGATGGGATGTTACTACCTGACAATGTCGATGGCCGGCCGTCGTGGCGAAGGTATGGTTTTCCGAAGCTTTGCGGAAGTTGAAATGGCTCACTCTCTTGGCAAGGTTGACACCCATGCAATCATCAAAGTCAAATTGCCTGAGCACCGCCGTGAAATTGATGAGAAGGGTACTGTTGGTGAACTTGGGGCGATTACGGAGACGACCTCTGGCCGTGTCCTTTTCAACTCGATACTGCCAGAGAGCATGCTCTTCTACAACCTACCAATGCGTTCAAGTGAATTAGCAAAGGTGATCTCTGACTGCTATCAGTTACTCGGAAGACGTCATACAATTGATCTTTTAGACAATATGAATCGTGTTGGCTTTAGCTGGAGCACGAATAGTGGCCTTTCCTTCGCAACAGATGATCTCATCACGCCTGAAAACAAACCTGAAATTCTCAATAAGGCTGATAAAGAAGTAAGCAAAATTCGTAAACTCTATTCACGTGGTGTTATCACTGATGGTGAGCGTTACAACCAAGTTCTTGATACATGGACCCATGTTCGTGAGCAGATCACCAAGGAAATGATGGATGACCTCAAGCAGGATACTGGTTCTAGTAACCGATATTCTGGTTATGTAAATCCGATC
>DONH01000397.1 GCA_003509235.1 Planctomycetaceae bacterium | reverse complement strand
TGGCTTGCCCTTGTTGTATTTATTCCCCACGCCAAACAATCGCCATTCATTTTTCTCCGCAATATAAAAATAGCTGTAGTAGGTGTCATACGTTTTTGATGAAACTACTCGAAGCGCTAACACCTGCCGTTGACCTTGATGCCCCGTGAGTGGATCCCAATCACGAATCTTGACGCCCGTTCCCTCATGCCCAAAACCACCGAACGTCGCATCACGATCACCGATCGCAAGGAGGTGCGAAAGCTGTTCAATTGGTGGTTCCGCCTGGCCACGTCCGTATGACCATAATGAAAAATTAAACCCGGCATTCACCGTTCCATCCGCCTGCCACGTCGGACCATAATATCCAAAAGGTGTTGTTATCGGTGCATAAAAACCAAGTTCACCAGGCACTGCATCCATTTCCATCACCCAAAGACGAATTGGTTTCTTCACTTGAGAACTCGAAAACTTGGTGTGCGCAGCTGATGGTCGCCATCGCTTTCTCAGAACAGCAGCACCTTTGACACAAGAACCACTGAGAGCCATCCAATGAAACTGGGTGCCCGCTGCTGCTTTCTCACAGACAAGTTGCAGACGATGCAGACCAGGTTCGGTCACCTTGAATGGACAGGTAAATGCCACGTCTGGTTCTTTTTGTGAATTCACAGAAAAAGAAACAGACTTCTTATCCATCGACATGGAAAACGTGCCACCATCACTCTTCGCCGACATCCAAACGGTAATAGTTCCTTCACCGGCTTGTGGCGCAAACCACACCCACTCTGCCACATCACCTGCATCCCACTTTTCAATCCAAGAGAAGGACTTACCGCTGTTCAGATTTTCAAGATCAGGAACCTGCCCCTCGCCAGCCGCAACGAGCCCGCGCGTGGGGAAAAAAGATTCATTCGGCGTAAGGTAGAGCACGCTATCAGGTGTCTTCTGAAGCATGCACACACTGTTGGGTTCGTCACCACAGTCTTCCCAAGTGATCGGGACTCCTAGTTGACCATCACCAACAGTCGGTGGTTTATCGGCATACACGGAGCTAAGTACACCGCACACAACGAGGCAGGCTCCCCATCGATTCCTATCGACTATGGAAGATCCGCACATAAAAAGGTCCTTTCAATAGGACATGGTGTCGTACAATCCCCTTACACCACCACAGCATAAAATTCTATTATCTTTTCGCAGCCGGGAGAAGAAGGCTCTCAAATGAACCTTCAATTACTGGGGGGCTTTAGGACAGAGTAATTTGCTCAAGGCGTCCCACCCCTAAGTCACAGTTTATAAAGTTGAAAGAAAATTTTTCTTAGAAAAGGTGACTTTTTACTCAGTGTTATGCGCAGAAAACCAGTAGAGGGTATTACCCAAAGCCCTTAACACTGACTTATTTTACCCGACTGAAGGAGGCGATTACTTTTCAACAACAAAGCATCAACTTTTCTACCTTGCCTCCCAGGAAGGCTGGAACTGCTGGCGACAATTGCATTCTGACCAGATGCAGAAAAGTTTCCTCCACAGTGATTGCACACTACTGTTTTAAATTTCAAATTTAGTTCAATACGAACGGCCCTACCGCAGATTGGGCATGCTTGTTGAAAACATTCTGTGCTCAGCCTATTTGTACTCATGCTTTTCCTGACAACTCTGCAGTTGACTCATAATACCCTGCTTCCACAAATTTCTGGTCGACTACTTGTTTCTCTCTAGAAATTTCATGCTGCGATTTGCATTTTGACTTTGGAAAGATTTTTCTGTTTTTGATTGAATCAACAGATCCGTAAAAGTTTTTAATGTCACTAATCGCCGCAATGGCCTCAAATTGATGGGGATCCATATTGCACCTCCCTGTGCTTGTCATGTCACTTCCATTGTCTTTAAACCGCAGAACCGTTCCGTCGCTAACGAATAATTCAAGATTCGTGAGAAATGACGCAGAAAGATGTAATTTTTTATATCTCAAGTCAAAGCAACAACATGCTGATTTCCCCGTAGGTTACCTAACTCTACAAATTTTCAAACTATTCCGTTTGACAACGTATTCCATGACCGTGAGTGATTTTTTAAGACAGGCGTTACTAACTTAACGATGGTACGATTTACAAAGGGTCATGGCGGTAGTTTGTTGACGTAAAAATCACCTTGTACACCTAGACATTTCATCTACAGCGTCTATTTTTTAAGTATGGAAAGCGATGTAGATAACTCACGATTTTTACGCCCCCGCAATTTCGTACGGCGCGGAAGGCCCAAGCCACGGTTTGATCAGAATCGATTTGAGAAAAAGAAGGCTCAAATTAAAAAGCCTACTGTTCTCATTTTTGAGCCTAATGAACAATCTCGGGATACACTCTGTTCATTTCTAAAAAAGAATGGATATCGAACGCTTTCCATTCAGAGGCCCGAAAGTGTTGAGTTTCAATTTAGAACATGGCCACGACCCGATTTGCTTGTTATCAGCGCCCATCAACAATTGAAAACTGCAGTTAAGACCTTCAATACTTTTACTTCAAATCCATATCTTGCGAAGTGCCCCGTTTTTCTGATTGGTGCAGACCGTCACAAGAGTTTTCTTTCAAAGCACGCCGTTGTTGACCGTCTTCGCAAGGTCATCGTCACGCCTTTCGAAACAGACGTTTTCTTGCGTGTGATCCATGCTCTCATTCGACGATCCCAAAAATCTTAATATTTTCGAATGGTGTTCGAAGACTTTCTAATTCTTCATTGGCAGTCTATTCCGATTACAGTGACTCTACGCTGCTTAATTTTTCCGTAGATTTCGATACAGAAAAATTGTCGAATTGAGCAATTAGGTTAGCCTTCTATCCTGACGTTCCATGATACGAGGACCAATTCCCGGGCACACGATTTAAGGCAGTCTTCGAATCAAATCGGGAAATAAAATGATCGCGTCCGAAAGAATCAACGTCTTAATATGTGTCATTGTCTGGCTAGCGAACACAACACTCTTTGCTACAGAACATGTAAGTACTTTTAATGGTGAACTCTACGAATCATTCGCACAGAACGAATTTCGAGACCCGGTTACGCTCATGCCACGAGCAGGTGTTCCTGATGAAGATGTGTACCAATATCGTGCTGCTGCCCCACAAGAGGCTGTCATTGAAGAAGGTGCTACTCGATATATTGAAACAGACTTTTTATTGAACCGAGGGATTGAAACCTACGGTTTCATTGATGTTGGGATTGGCGCTAACGCGTGGGGAGCAGATTGGAATGGTCCGATCACCTTTAATGATCGTGCCTGGCAGGGGCAGATGAACCAGCTCTACCTGATCAATGAGCGGATTCTTAAGGCAGATCAATTGAGTTGGGGTGGGCGAATTGATCTCCTTTATGGCACCGACTTTCTTTACACGGTGTCTGCAGGACTAGACGCTTATCGTACCTACCCTGACCCTATTGAACTTTCAGGTCCCCGCTGGGCAAGCAGTCGATATTACGGCCTTGCTATGCCTCAACTCTATGGTGAAGTTGGGACTCAAGAACTCAATATAAAATTTGGACACTTCTATACCTTGATTGGCTATGAAGTTGTCCCTGCAATAGGTAACTTTTTTTACACCCACGCATACACAATGCAGTATGGCGAACCATTCACCCACACGGGAATACTTGGAACTTGGATGCCGAACGATCAACTCACTATCATCGGCGGTATCACTAACGGATGGAATAATTGGGACAATGGGCTTGAAACTGGACGCACAATCGCAAATCCCGGCTATACGAATTTCAATAACAATGCTGCGTTTCTTGGCGCGATTACGTTTTCGAGTTCAGATGGATCACAAGCACTCACGGTTGCCAACTCGAGTGGTAATGAACTTGCTACAGAAAGCTTCGTCGCTCCCAACACGGCCTTTGTTGGAAATCGAACAGTCACAAGCATCGTGTACTCAAATGAATTCAATGAAAAACTGACTTATGTGTACCAGAGTGACTTTGGTTATCAGGCCAATGCTGGTGGAGATAATCCTTTCTATTACGAAACACAAGGGCAGCAGCCTGGTTCCGCCTATTGGTATGGAGTGAACCAATATTTGTTTTACAACTTTACTGATTACCTTATTGGTGGTCTTCGACTTGAGTGGTTCCGTGATAACAACGGTACGCTCGTGCAATATGGCCTTCGTGATGGCTCACCAGAAACAGGAGGTTTTGCTGGAAACTTTTGGGCGATGACTTGGGGACTTAATTACCTAGTTGGTAACAATCTCATTATCCGACCAGAACTCCGATACGACTGGTTTAGTCAAGATCTGGGCAATGCTGCTCAAGGCGTAGGATTACCATTCGGTAAAACCGCTGGCGGGCTGGGAACTCAGAGTGATCAGTTCTACGGCGGCTGCGATATCATCTGGCAGTTTTAACTTTAGCTCAAATAAGCCTGACCAAGACGTATCTCGTTCTGCATTATTCGAAATTGTGCAGCTGCCTGAACCACGACACAACAACTTCAATGTCCTGAGACACTGGCCCAAGATACGAATCAGGCCGGACAACAACGATCGTTCCCTCGGCTGCTGCTAATGACGTAGCAAAGGCCTTCGCTTCTTCAGCAATACTGCCATCCGGCGTTGCTGCATCAACAAGAACGATATCTGAACCTGTTTCATGGATGACTCGCTCCCACATCGTATCGCTCATTGAACCATGACCAAGCCGAAGGATGGTAAACCCCGTCCCTGTAAAAAGATCGTAGACTGATGAGCCATCAGTACCCCACGAAACATTCGGGCAACGTCGACCGACCCAATGGTCTGATCGTGAGTGAGCAAGTGGCCCTCCACAATATTCCACATCAACCTCAGAAAGCCGATTGACTGCCTCTTTTCGCATGGGAAGAAGGCCAACGATATACGGCAACACCCAACGACGAAAAAATCTAATGAGTGAATTCCGACTCATCATGACACGAAGCATCCTGCCAGAACCTTCAACAACCGCAGCACCAACTGGATGACGCTCCTCTTGATATGTATTGAGCAATGAATTTGCTGCTTGTTTCTTGATCACCATGGCAAGTTTCCAAGAGAGATTGACTGCATCCTGAATACTTGTGTTCATGCCCTGCCCACCTGCCGGACTATGAATGTGTGCTGCATCGCCAGCAAGAATGACTCGACCGTGGCAATAGTCGTCGACCTGTCGCTCATTGATACGGAATTCTGAAAGCCACAATGCTTTTTCTACCGGCCAATCAATACCCGATCGTGAATGAAGAATGTGAAGCATATCCTCACATGTTGGATCGACTCGCGGTGTTTCAGGATCAATTGGACCAGCGTCAGCGATAACCCGCCAGACGCTATTTCCATATGGAAAAAGTCCAAGTAAGCCCGCATTCGAAAGAAACATTCGTATGCGGTCCTCTGGACCACTGTTTACCAACTCAAGATCAGCCAGTAGCCATCGCCGATCAATAGAAACCCCAGGGAATTGCACACCAAGACATTTTCGTACCGTCGAGCGTGCACCATCAGCACCCACAACCCATTCAAACCGTGAACGATCACCATGAGAAAAGTGCACATCGACATGCTCTTCACATGATGAAATATCCTTGACTGCTACTCCCCATTCCACGTGCACACCCAGACTCTCAAGTGCTTCATTGAGGACTGCCTCTGTTCTATTTTGAGGAATCAAGAGACCGTGTGGAAATCGTCCAGCATCAACACCAAAGTCAATTTTTTGAAGAACATGGCCATCCGCCTCAAACTGGATGCCAAGGACCGGTCTTCCGTGAGCAGTAAATCGTTCAACAGGAACAGATGGATGCAGAACCTCGAGAGATCTACGCCAGAGCACAGCTGCCTTCGATAAGTGCGAGGGCTCGGGTGCCGTATCAACAATACGAACATCGATACCACGACGTGCAAGTTCCAGAGCAGACACCAGACCAGTCGGCCCGGCTCCACACACAAGCACTCTCCCAGATATCCCCATACAACCCTCTGCAAATAGATGTCCGCTATGCACCGGGCAGTATCCTATCCAAAGGGCATAAAATAGAGACATGTGGTTCATGCGATCGAAAAAGTTCTTTTGGAAACAAGTGAGAGTTGACGGAATATGCTTCGAAGCATGAAATAAGAGTCCACCATACAAAAGATCGTTCTGACAAAAATACAGATGGAACTTGAGGAGTGCAGCATGAAAGCAACTCGACGTTTATTTTTACAGGCCGGTGCCGCTCTTGCTGCTGCTGGAACGACCCCGCATCAAGTGCAAGCAGAAAACAAACCGCATGTGTGGCAAAACGGCCACAGTCCATGGCCCATGTGCCTTGACACCGCAACACTTGCGATAGATTTACCACTCGAAAAAAAAGTTGACGCTGTTGTCGGTTCTTCTTTTGACGCAATTGAACCGTGGGATCGTGAATTAACAGCGTTCGAACAAGCAGGTGGATCGCTCAAAGATCTTGGCAAGAGTATTCGTGACAGAGGCTTGTTTGTTCCGAGTGTCATTGGTCTATGGGGAAGCCTCGGAAACACGAAGGAAGATTTTGAATCCCGGCTGGAAGAACAGCACACCAGACTCCGTATGATTCGTGATATTGGTTCAGAACATGTTCAGATAATTCCTGATTTACAAAAACGAGAGACTTTTACCAAGGATGTCGGTGCCTGGTGTTACCGACGAATCAGTGAAATTGCGCTAAACGATTATGGACTCAAGACAGGGATCATATTCCTAAACGCCGTACCTCAGCTCAAAACGCTTTCTGATGCTGTTGATGTTGGCATGATGTCAGGATGGCCAGACGCAAAAGTGATACCTGATACCTACCATAATTTTCACGGTGGCACTGAACCAAATGCTTTGCGGATGCTGAATCCAAATGCAATTGCAATTTTTCAGTTCGCAGATTCTCCAGCAGGATTAGAACGCCAAGACACATGGTGTGACCCACAGCGAGTACTTCCTGGCGATGGTGTCCTTCCACTGGTTAAACAACTGAAAATTCTTTACGAAATTGGGTACACGGGATGTGTTTCACTCGAGCTGTACAACCCGATATACCGCAAACGAGAACCACAGGAGTTTCTCACAGAAGCACATACAAAAACGCTTGCTGTTATCAAACAGGCAGTGCCTTCTACCTGATGGTCATCAGCCTTGCGTTTTTCGTATTAATATGACGCAACGTGCTTCCTGATTGAACCGTTGAGATCATTCTCTTTATCCCGGAAACTGATGCTGCCCTTTCTTCGCGGCCTCATAGACTTCACGAGTATCCATCGCTGCACCCGGATCTCCCTGCAACTGCATCCACGCTTGCAGGGCTGATTGAAGAACCTTCATAGTCTTTTCATGCTCTGGCTGCCCAGCAAGATTTTTCAATTCATAGGGATCTGCTGCTGAGTTATAGAGAGCCACAGCCGGACGTGTTGTGAATCGATTGATCAGATGATAGGTCCGATCATCCTGCCAACAATCTCTCATCCATGTTGACCAATATTTTCTTTCAATTTGTTCTCGCTGCGACATACCCATGAGATGCTTTTCAACATAGCTGTTCTGAGGTGTTAGATTCAGTACTAAATGATACGTACCGTCGCTAATAGATCGTATTGGGTAAGGAGGTCCTTCTGGATAATTATTGTGTAACCCATATACATATTTTCTTTGCGAGGGAGCACCTTCAAGAAGACTCGGCAGAAAGCTGACGCCATCGCATTTTTGCTGGATGGCTGGCTCACTTTCACCATTCAAGGCAAGTATCGTTGGAACAATATCGGCATATTGCACTAACGCATCAGTCCTTCCCGGCTTGACTGTTTCAGGCCATGAGGCCACCAAAGCCGTATGAACACCTGTGTTCCAGTTGGTCCATTTATTTCCTGGAAATTGTGAACCCTGCTCCGATGTGAAAAGAACTAATGTTTCTTCACGTTTTCCAGAAGCATCAAGAACACCAAGAATTTCACCAACCTGACTATCCATATACGTTATCTCGGCCAAATAGTTTGAGAAACAGGTACGAGTCTCAGGTGTATCCGCAATATTTTCTGGGAGCGTAAGTTTTTTTGGAGGATACGCGGAGGCATCTCCCATGACCCATGGCACGTGAGGCTCTACGAGTGCAACCACCAAACAAAATGGACTGTCAGAATCCCTGCTCATGAACTCCTTGATGCCGTCAAGACTATGCAGCTTCGTTGGATTTTTTACACAACTTTTTTCAAAACCATCGACCATTTCAAAAGGAAAAACAGACTGTGGTTTGACATGTATCTTGCCGCTTATTCCAACCCGATACCCATGGGGCTTTAAATAATGTGGAAGGCTACGTACGCCGGTACGACTAGAGGAGTGGTTGTATGCACTTCCGTTGGCAACTGGATATTTCCCCGTAAACAATTCTGACCGACATGGCTGGCACATCGCCTCGCAAAGATATGCCTGATCAAAAACAAGCCCACCCGAAGCCAATCGTTCAATATGTGGCGTCTTTGCATTCACCCCACCATAAAGAGGCAGATCGTTGTATGTACAGTCATCAGCCATGATGATAAGCACATTCGGGGAATTCGGAACGTCTGCCAAAATATATTGGGGGACAAGAAAAATTGCCGTAACCGAAAGTAATTTGAACGTTGTTTGCATGGAAATACCTTCCTTATGACCCCATCTTACGCCAGAGTGATTGAGATGCCATAATAGGAAATGAAAAGTAAGCTGGAGAAGTCAAAACAGGTCGTTGTGTCTATGAATCAAATGAAGAAATCTCTCTTCTGTATCCTCTTCCTTGTAACAAGTGCAATCTTGAATACGTGTACAGCAGAACCAACATCACCAATCCATCCTGAAAACCTCTTTGAAGAACACGCGGTCTCTGTCCAGGAAGATAGTGAAGATATTTCTTTTCGCTATCGCCTCTTGAAACCTGAAACTTCTGACTCCAACAAAAAATTTCCACTCGTTATATTTTTCCATGGTGCTGGAGAAAGGGGGTCTGACAATGCCAGGCAACTCAAGTACTTTCCAACGTGGATGACAAGTGATTCGCTCCGTAAGAAATATCCTTGCTTTATTCTGGCTCCACAGTGCCGAGAAGGATATCGGTGGTCAGCAGTGGATATGACAACCGATATGCAGGCAGCAATGAAAGCATTAGATCATGTGATTGAAACAGAAGCTGTTGATACAGATCAAATTCTTGTCACTGGCCTTTCAATGGGTGGTGCCGCCACGTGGGAAGTTGCCATGCGACTCCCTGAAAGAATTGCTGCAGCAATTCCAGTCTGTGGGAGAAGTGAAGAGCAATATGCAGAACTCGCAAAGGATGTACCTCTTTGGGTGGTTCATGGAGATGCTGATAAAGTGATTTCTGTGGACTGTTCACGTTCAATGGTTGCTGCTGTGAAGGAAGCCGGAGGAAATCCAAAATATACAGAACTCCCCGGCGTTGGTCACGATTCCTGGACTGCCGCATATCATGACGAAGAATTACTTGACTGGTTTTTCAAGCAACACCGTTAGAGAACTCGGTACTATCCAAAAGAGCACTTTGTGTCCTACGCCCGGTTCTGTTGAACGGACTGAATCAGACCGTCCCGAAGGGTAATCACTGTTTTGGCTCGCTCTGCAATATCAGGTTCATGAGTCACCATGACAATGGTTCGGCCGGTATTATTTAACACATCAAGAAGATCCATGATTTCATTCGATGTCGCTGTATCGAGATTTCCTGTTGGTTCGTCAGCAAGAATAACATGAGGATTATTCACGAGAGCACGAGCAATCGCCACTCGCTGCTGCTGACCGCCAGAAAGCTGGTTAGGCCTGTGATCAAGACGGCCATCAAGCCCCACAAGTGTTGCCAACTTTGTACTGAGCTCACGGCCATCTGGACGAACAGGCAACTGGTACGACAACGGAACCATAATGTTTTCAACCACACTGAGTTGCTGAATCAGGTTATATGACTGAAAAACAAATCCTAGATAGCGGCCACGAACTCGTGACAGGGTATCATCACCCAATGTCGCAACGTCGTGACCACCAAGCAAATAGTGACCAGTAGTTGGCCTATCAAGGCAGCCGAGCAGGTTTAAGAGCGTACTTTTCCCTGACCCAGAACTACCCATGATGGCAACGAAATCACCCTGCTTAAATTCAAGGGAAACTCCTGCCAGTGCTTTGACATCCTGCCCTCCAAGTCGATAGACCTTGGTCACATCTCGAACCATGGCAACTTGCACTGGCTCCTGTGGCACGTTGCTATGATTGTTATTCATGACGAAGGGCCTCTATTGGATCCATATTCGCAGCACGCTGCGCTGGATAGATACCAAATACAATTCCGACACCTACTGATATTCCAAAGGCTGCAACAATCGACCACGGAGCAAGCCTCGGCTCGAGCTGATGGATTGTTGACGGAAGAGCCGACCAGACATCAGGCATAAAGCTTTTGATACCAAATCGCACACCGTTTATTGTCGGCCCACAAAGAAAGCCAACAGCAACACCCAAAAGCCCACCCGTACCAGAAAGCACAACAGTTTCCCAAAGAAACTGCTGAACAATTTCGCCTTTCGTTGCACCAAGCGCACGCCTGATACCAATTTCTCTCGTTCGCTCGGTAACTGTGGCAAGCATGATATTCATGATACCGATGCCACCAACGACAAGTGAAATTCCAGCAATGAGAAGCAATAAGACATTGAACATCATCCGCATCGTTTCCGCTTGCTCAAGTAACTCTTTCGGAACAACGACTGCATAATCAACCAGCTTGTGATATCTGCGAAGCAACTCGCGGATGATCTCTGCCGAAGTATCGACAGATGAGACATCATCTACAACCGCTGTAATCTGATTCAACTCGACCGTTTCGTTCTGAAATGTTCCGCCACGAACAGTGATAACTCGATCACCTATGCGCTTACGAAATGTATCGATGGGAATGTATACATCACGGTTGTACTGCCTGGCTGAAAAGCTGCCACCGATAGCTGCT
>DONH01000448.1:5264-6317 GCA_003509235.1 Planctomycetaceae bacterium | reverse complement strand
ATGTTGGCTATGAAGAAGGTGGGCGTCTTACTGAAGCGGTACGTCGTCGTCCGTATTCAGTGGTGTTACTCGATGAAATTGAAAAAGCACATCGCGATGTCTTTAATGTATTGCTTCAGGTGCTCGATGATGGGCGGCTCACAGACAGTCTTGGCCATACTGTCGACTTTACTAATACGCTTGTGGTTATGACGAGCAACGTGGGTAGTCAGTTGATACAGGAGATAACAAAAGAGAAGGGCAGTGCCGAAGAGATTCGTGAAGCTGTTCAAGAGTCACTAGCAACACGTTTTCTCCCAGAATTTCTCAATCGGATTGATGAAACCATCATCTTTCATCCGCTCGACGAGCGACACATTCATCGCATTGTTTCGTTGCAACTGGAGCAGCTTGTCAAGCAGGCTCTTAAAGCTGGCATAACATTGCAGTGCGGCGAAGCCGTTGTGGATGAGATTGCCAGGCTTGGCTATGACCCGGTATATGGTGCGAGGCCTCTTAAGCGAGTGATACAGCAGCAACTCCAAAATGAGCTAGCCAAAGAACTCCTTGGTGGAGTGTTTACGGAAGGCGATTGTGTCACTGTCGACTTCGATCAGGACGAGTTTCTCTTCAGCAAGCAGGTGGTATGAACGTCAAGAGAGGAATTTGCAAGGCTAAGGATGGCTCGATCTGGCCGACTAGGCCTTGCCGTCCTCAATGCCAAGACGCACAATCAAATCTTCACAGCCCGGAGTCATTTTGCGAAGTTTCTCGGCAATGACCTGTTTTTCACTGGTCGTTGCCTTCGATAATTTACCCTCGAACTTTGTGACCTTCTTCCGGCGATGACGTCGGCGTTTGACTTCCTTCATGCGATTGCTGATACCACCCATTACGTTTCTCCTTGGTTATTGTGGAAAATCTACTGTAAAGCAGCAAAGTTCGGTCGTCAAAGGTGGCCACTGTGGCTCGGACGCGATGCAATGTAGACTCTGTAACTGACGAGCCGGTATTCCGGTAGATGTGTCACTCGGACGGGTGGCAGAGCGGTTGAATGCACCGGTCTTGAAAACC